>JAFAGQ010000306.1 GCA_023422555.1 Pseudomonadota bacterium | reverse complement strand
AAGCGCGAAGACCATCAACGCCGGGTTCGTAGCTTGCGGACTGCGTTTTGGTGGTCGTTGAAAACAGTGACATCAGGGCCTTTCTTGTTGTTTATACCGCAGATATGTTAATACAAAATGATGATGTGGCATTTGCCGAAGACGGAATGTTTCTGTAAATAAAGTTTTCATTCCATCTCACTAGACTCTTGGATGTCGGAACATGATGAGTCGAAGCTGCAGGTAATTGATCATCATGCCTGCAATACTTCCTGCGACAACTCCCAGCACGGGGTGCTGACGAATCAGTTCAAAGCGCCATACCAGTAGCATATAACAAAGCAGATTGGCGGCGCCACCGGCCAGCATCATGCCCAGATAGCTGGCAAACTCCCCCAGGACTGTTTTGCTTGACTTGCGGTCGGAAAATGTAAAATTGCGGTTAATGATCCAGGTTGCACATACGGCAAATAAAAAGGAAATGGTCCGTGCCCAGTAATTGCCCAGCAAATCCTTCAATAAATACAGAACACTGGCGTCAACCACAAAACCCGCCGTTCCAGCCACGGCAAACCAAAAGAACTGTTTCAGCAGGGATTTCATTAATCAATCCAACATACGGCGTTCAAAAGTCCCCAGCCCGCAAGCTGGCTCAACGCGCAACGTTTGAATCCCGAAAGACCCGTCTTGCCCGGCATACTTGCAGATCCTCCTGGTTTACGGCGTAAAGCGTTGAAGATTAAATTGGTCTTCTGTGGGCTCATTTCGCATGAATCGCTCTACAAACGGCACAAGCTTGTCCGCTATTCTCATGCCACCTTCTTCTGATATGTGATCTGTATTGCTGTACATCAGTCTGCCGTTCAATAATGAAGAGCACTCCCTGCTTTTCATATCGCAAAGCAGCTGGGTAGGATCAAAGATTCTGATTTTGTCCGGATGATTGCTGCGCGTCTTATCCAATACCTGCCGATACTTGTCCGACAGTTTCAACTGCATATCATAGGAAATCTGACAATGAGAGACGGGCCTGAGATCCAGGGCCGAATTCAGCCACCCGAATTCCGTAACGCGTCCAATACACACTTTCGGATCCGGCAACGTTGGATTGTCCACCATCAAAACCACTTTCTTGCCTGCCTGAATTAATAGTTCCACTGCTTTGTTCAACCCCTTGTAGGCTACATCGGCCCAGGGACTATCCGGCAGTTGAGACAGCGATTTTTCATCCGGCAGCTGAAAAAGTGCACGAGTGGCAGTATATAGCACAACAACTTCAATATCCTGATTCTGTGAAATTGCCCTGAATGCTTTTTGCGTCAGCGCAGTATACGGCACATAGGGCGCGAATTCGGAGTCAATGACCGGAACGGTCCCTCCTTCAGGACCGTTACCGCCTATAAATAACCAGGCATTATCCGGTGTCGAACGACTCAATAATCCCATCGCAAATGTTCCTGCCTTACTGTCCCCATACAGGGCCAATTTCGGATGGCCACGGGAGTCATGCAAACACCCATAAAAGTCTTTGACATCCTCTTCTGGCAATCCGCAACCTTTCTGGATATGCGCCAGGGGCTGCGTCAATGTTTTTCCGGACTCCATGACGGGGTTGGCAGCAATGACCGGTCTTTCTGGAATGCCCCGAAATTGCGCCACTGAATAGCCAGCTATGGAAATAAGAACCATCGCGCTGCAAAGCACGCCTGTGATCAGCCTGTCAGCGTGCTTGCGAAAGCGTAACGGAATCTCGACCAGACGATAGGTCAGCCACGCCAACACAACAGAAATGGCAACCGCGATAAAACGAGCCGTGGGCGAGGAGTCTGGCACAAGTATATGCAGGTACGACAAAACCGGCCAGTGCCAAAGATAAAGCGGATAACTGATCAGACCGATAAACACCATGAGCGGATGAGCGAGGAGATACTTATTTGCCCATGATGCTGCACCTGCGCGAATCAACAGAAATGCCCCTAGAACCGCTAAGATTGCATGCAACCCCGGATAGTTGTGACCATCCCGAATACCAAATACGCCAAGAAGAATCAGCAATAAACCAACAAGCGATGATAAATTATTTGCCACACTTGCGGGCAATACCGATGATTGCACTTCGAGTATTTTCGCTCTGGAAATAATGCGTAAAAAGACGTTACCATTTTGCGCGTGACTTGATAAATAAGGCCCATAGGCAAGCAGGCTGCCACTCAACAACTCCCATGCGCGGGTTAAAGGAGAATAAAAAAGTGCGACTTCGTTGCGATCTATCAGATAAACGTTATATCCAAAAGAAAGTACAAACAGAAGCATCAGTATGCCGAACATACTCGACCGGCATCGCCAAAGCAGAAAAATGAGCGCTGGATAAACAAGGTAGAATTGTTCTTCAATCGCGAGGGACCATAAATGTGTGAGTGGCTTAAGGGTCGACGCGACGTCGAAGTAACCTGCCTCACTCCACAGCAGGAAATTCTGGACAAACCAGGAGCCCGCAGTAACGTGCTGTCCCAGTTGCATATATTCCTCTGCAAACAGTGCATTCCAGCCAAAATACAATGTTGCAACGAGCACGACAATCAATGCGGGGAACAAACGCTTAATTCGACGACGATAAAAGTCGGCAAAGCGCCAGGTACCACTATGGAAATGGGCAAATACAATGGTGGATATCAGGTAACCCGAAATGACAAAGAAAACGTCCACACCTATGAATCCGCCTGTAATCTGTTCTGGAAAGGCGTGAAAAAGAAGGACTGCCAGTATTGCAACTGCACGCAGACCGTCGATATCCGCGCGATAATTTGAAACTTCTGGCGATGACATCCTGCTTGACTCCCTGTGATGCGTACCCTTTGCCCGGCTGGTTACATAAATTTCTTATAGACTTCAACCGTTTTTTCTGCAGTTGCCTTCCACGTATATTGACGTGCTCTTTGCTGTCCTTTGGCGCCAAGTTCTGCCTGCAATGAGGCGTCGCTTGCGACAAGTTGCATGACTTTGCTCATCGCATCAGCATCCAGTGGGTTGACCTGCAGACCGGCGTCGCCAATGACTTCAGCGAGCGCAGTAGTATCTGAACCAATGACGGGAAGACGGCTGGCAAATGCTTCGAGCACGGGCAGGCCAAAGCCTTCGTATAAAGACGGGAATACCAGGCATCCGGCAGTCCACAGTAAGGCTCTTTTTTCGTCCAGACTGATGTAATCCAGCCATTTGGCTACGCCCTCTTTCTCCAATTGCCTTAGCTGACTGACTTCATTGTCACATCCCCAACCAAGTCTGCCTGCAACAATTAGCGGATTGCGCTTACGGGTACTCAAGGGTAATTTGACAAAGGCTTCCAGAAGCGTTTTTAGATTTTTTCTGGGCTGAAGCGTGCCAATAAAAAGAAAAAAACCGGGATCAAGCTCATATTTTTTCAGGACCTCCGCCTCGATCGTCGCATCCGGCCTCGTGAAATATATGTCATCTACCCCCAGAGGTACAACGGTGACGTCATTTCTAGGGATATGGAAATGAGTTACCAGATCATCTACAACGGCGTGAGAAATCGTAAGATAGTGATCTGCCCACGCGGCCTCCTTGCGGAATAACCAGTTTTTCAACGTTCTGGCGCGCTGATTGACCCATTCCGGATACATGAGCGGAATCGGATCCATCAGACTGGCGATGACCGGTATATTACGCAGTCGCGGCACAAAATGGTCGGAGGCATGAAATAATGCAAACCGCTTTTCAATTTCTGCACTGTTGAATGAGGACTTTCCCGTAATTGCACTTGCAATCAGATCATATTCCATACGGATCCTGGGCAGCGTCAGATGGGAAAGTCCCAAATCGGAATTCAAGTCCTCTTGCCAGCTCACGGTACTCACGTCAGTTCCAGGCATGCGGGCAAATTGCCTGCAAAGGGCCTGCGTATAGGTTCCAATACCGTCTATGTGTCCCGTGCGTGTGCCTCGTGCGAGTACGGTCGCACCGACTGCAATTTTACTGGTCATAACAACGCCCTTGCCGTGGTTGACGAAAACATCATATCGACACTGTTTGGGGCATTAGCCTCTCTATAAGGTAAGCGCGTCATCGTAATCAACACGTTTATCGGCTCACTGTGCATCACGCCACAACGCCCTGAGCATATTGAACAACCTTTGTGACAGACGATCATAACTGTGCTCCCGCCGCCATCGGTCGGCCACCTTCTGCACTGTTGTAACAGAGTCCGCATTATCGTTAATCTGATCCATCAAAGTTGCAAGACCTTCAGTGATGTCGGCAACCTGAGTGCCGGGCAGTTTGAACACGGCCTGCCCGACATCGTCAAAAATGGATAGTGGCGTTACTGCCACGGGGACCCCTAGAGCGAGTCCATACCGTACCGCCCCACTGGCAGACTCTCCTGTTTCCTGATACGGATAAACGATCAAATCCGATTCTGACAGCAGTTTCAAACTTTCCTCATCGGGAAGAAATGCAGTATTGAACTCAACATCGGCGGCGACTCCCAGCTTTCTGGCAACCTGCTGAGCCTGATCGATCAGATTCCTGGAGTCTGCAACAGGATATTCTGCGTTGACCATTTTGAGGACAACGTTCCTGTTCTGCTTTCTGAGCGCAGCTACGGCTTCGATCAGTTCGACAAGTCCCTTGTGAGGCAGGAAAAAACCATAACTGGAAATAACAAAGGGCGAATTACTTTTCTCACGCTTCACGCGTGGCGCATTCGCATAACCGCCTTTTACGCCATGCGGGAACAGCGTCACATTCTCGGTCAGCCCCATCTTCTTCAGTCGGTTCAAATCACCCGGCGCATGGACGAGAATCCGTGCACAGCGCGACAAGGATTCCTGCAGGATCGCAAGATCCTTGTCTGGTTTTCCTGCCGGACTCTGGGTAGAGTGAAGGGTTATCACAACCTGAATCCCGGCATCAGTCAGGTTGTTAATGAAGCGGTTCAGATGTTCAAGGTGGAAGAAACCGAAATTGAACTGTATGACCAGAATCTGCACGCCGCTTTGTCGAATCTCCTGTTCAAGTTCATTGAGATTCTCACGGTCATCGTTAATCCAGCTTCGCTTGATATTTGACGTATCGGAACCCGTCAGCTCGCTGGTGTGCGCAGCAAATACTGTCACCGTTTCGGGCATGTTTTCAAGAAGATGAGCGGAATAAGTAGCGATACCGCAACGGGTATTCCAGGTGGTCATCCATCCGACACGCGGTTTATCAGCCGGAATCTGCTCGGCCCAGTCTCTGGCCGCATTGACATGTATTTGGGCGACATCCGACCACTTGTAACGCTCTTTCAAAAGTCTCTGACCTGCAGATACTTTTTCAGTCCGCTTTTGCTCTGGCAATTCGTAAACCACTTTCAATTGTCTTGCAAGGTCATCAACCCGAGGGCGCGCCCAAACAGAATCAAAAAGGTTAAGGTGGCTTTCCGCTCGCTCAAAATCATAATCAACAAGCCATGCCGTCTTCTCATTGCAAAAATCCGTCTGCCCGCTCCAGTTCGTTGTTATCACCGGCAAACCGGACAGTATGGCCTCGGCCAACGGCAGCCCGAACCCCTCGGCACGACTGGGAGCCACCAGCGCCTGACATTGGGCGTACAGACTTTTGAGTTCATTCTCGGTGATATCTTCTTCAAGTATCTGAACATCCGGATAATCCTTGCGCTTCGATTTCTCCGCTTCAAGCCACTTGTGAACAAGATTATGCGGATTGGCGAATGTCTTGATCACCAGTGTCACATCATCATTACGTGTAAACGCCTGCCCGTAAGCCGACAATAATTCCTCCACGCCCTTGCGCGGGAAGCAGGAGGATACATGCAAAAATTTGAAGCCTTTGCCAGGCACTGAAAATCCGGTAGCTGCTTCAATCGATTCCCAATGGTCAGTCCCATTGCCTGAAATTGCTGTCGGAATATACAGGCCATGATCAACGAGAACTTTTCTGACATGACTGGAGACTACAACAATTCCCTGAAGATACGCATTGAAATTTTCAATCCAGTCAACCGGATAACCTGACTCTTCCCAGGCATACAAATGGAGCAGATTCATTCGCGCCTGCATATCATGAACACGCGGCGGATACAGATTCCGGCTGCTGATTTGCACCTCGTCGTCGTCAACCTGACCGTTGAACGTATGCAATTGTGCAATTTCCGGATTGGCCTTGAGAAAGGCCTGGTCCGCAGCAAAGTCTCCGGGGCCTTCAGTTGAATGCAGAGCAACGTGATGTCCCTGTCGGGCAAGGGCAAGCGCAAGCTGACGATTGACGATTGCAAGACTATAACTACTGTCGAACGGTCCTCCAAGGCGCCACGTCAGCTTTTCGGACAGTTTCTGTGCACGATGGATACGTTCTGCGGTCGACTCATTTTCTGCGATGCACGCAGCAAGGGTTCTGAGATCCTGTTCAGATACGCCGGTCGTACCGGAATCGAGCGCAGCCAGGCGATCAATCAGTTCTGTGCGTGCGTTACGCAAGCTTTGCAAATAGTGATTCCAGTTGACTGTTGCTTGCTGGCCGGAAACAGAAAACTGACGCAATGCTTCAATCGCAGTCTGTGCAACCTTATCCCACGAAAACTTGCGAACCTGACCCTGATGATGGTCCTTCAGTTTCTGCCGGAAGTCGCTATCGGTCAGTATCTGACTGATTCTCTCAGCAATTGAGTCCGGATCTCGCGGATCAAACAGCGCATCCGGCAATCCGATCACTTCTGGAATACTGGTCAGATTGGATCCGATAGAGGGAGCACCACAAGCCATGGCCTCAAGTGCGGGCAAACCGAATCCTTCGTGCAAAGAAGGACTGACGGTTAATTCGCAAGTATTAAAAAGATAAACCAATTCGTCATCAGTGACCCGTCCTGTAATAACGACACGATCGGTGATTTTCAGTTTATCTGTCAGCGCAACCAGTTCGGTCTTGTATCCAGGCTCGCACCCGCCTGCCAGCACCAACAAATGTGATGTCTTCAGATCTTCCGAAAGCCGCGAGAATGCTTCAATCAGATTTTCAATATTCTTGCGTCTGTCAAAGGCGCCGTTATAGAGAACAAAGGGGGCAGAAATACCAAGCTTGCGATTAAACTGCTGCTGTTCTTCTTCAGAATACGTGACCTTTCTGAAAATATCGCTACACGCAGATGAAATATTGACAATATTATCTGGTTGTATGTGCAGATGGTCAATCGCCTCCTGCCTGGAGGAATCGGATATTGCCAGCAATAGGTCGGCCCGTTTTGTACTCTCGAGTTTGTCGAAATACCAGGACCTGACCCAATCAGCACTCAAATATTTTTTCTGATCCAGAAAAGGAATCAGATCATAAAATATCACTGCCGTTTTGGGCTGCCCAGGCAATTTGCCAACAGAACTGACAGCATCGCTGACTGTCGCACCCTCAAAAAGGCTTGTGACCAAAACCACGTCTGGCGCCAGTTGCTTGAGAAACGTTTCACGAAGAAGTTCAGCCGCTTCCCGCCTCCACGAAGACTCCGGATTATTCCAGGTAATAGCGGTGGGTGCGCTAAATTCAATGACACGATCTCGCGGTAAGATGTCAGAAAATTCGTCAAATATCGGTTCGGCGGGGTCATTCAGATTCTTGTTCAGCAGGAGCCAGATTTCTGCATCTTCTGCATTTCGAATCAGTGCCCGGGTAAATGCCTGGGTATATCGCCCAATGCCTCGTATTCTGCTGAGGGTCTGCATGCCCTGCATATCAACAACAATGCGCATAGATTATTCCACCTTCGAATCAACTGCTTGGGTAGTTATTTTCTCTTTCAGTAAACGGTAAATGTCGCGTGCTTTTGGATCGAGATAGACAGATGCCGGGTGAGACGCCGCAGCGATGTCCGATGCATAATTTGCCTGTCCGTTGTCTGCCGCCAGTACCCTGAAATAGAGTGACTTGACGGGCTGATAGAGGCCAGTTGACTGTAATGTCCGGATCAGACGCTGTTTCGCATTCGGATTTCGGGAAAACCAGCCGATTGCGTATGAAATAACCGGTTTGCCGGCTTTCTTTGCAAAATCGCGCGCACGTTGCCTGACGCCGCGATCTTTGAGCAATCGTGCCTGATGCCCCGCCCATCGCAGCGGCACGGTTACCCGCCAGGACGTGCTATTGCGCATATCATTAACGGTATTGTGCAAGACGCGCAATTCCTTGATCTGTTCCTGAAGCTCATGCATCTGCTGCCGCAACTGTTCTATATCATCGCGGTAGGATTCCGACATGCCGTCCAGCGCAGAGGAATAAGTGGAGAGATTTTCCTGCAGGCCGTCGAGCTGCTCGTCCCTCTGAGCTACTGTTGCATCGTATCGGTTGAGCATTTCATCAAACCCGACACCGTAGTCCTGCAGGAAGGCATCGGCCGTACGCTCCATATCAGATTCACTCGCCGGCTTCTGCGCGACAATGGAATAATCCGGGCTGACTCCTTCGAATACATCGGCGAGATTGAGTTTCTCTTTGGCTACGACTGCCTTATCTTCCTGCAACCGTAATACCTTGATTCTGCTGAAACCTTCGAATTTCGCAGTAAATCCCAGCAGCGCCGGTGGTATCGGCGAACGATGTGTGGGGTCCAGATAAAACGTGTTTGTCGCCACTGAAATATTTTCAGGATTGGGCGTTTCCATGATCAACAGTCCACCCGGTCTCAGAACGCGCAGCGCTTCGGAAACCAGGGTACGCAGTTGGTCAAAATGAATGTGCTCCACCACATGAAAGGCAGAAATAATCGACTGGCTCTGGCTGGGCTGATCTTTTAAAAAGGGGATCAGATCCGCCTCAACGACAGATAGACCACGTTCGCGACAATATTCAAGCATGCCGGCATCCATGTCGACACCCTGTGCATCAATATCCTGTTCCCCCAGAAGTTGCAGCCATTCGCCACGCCCGCAGCCCAGGTCAAGTGCATTGCACTGTTCATGAATCTCCCGCAGCGGTAAAACAAATGGCAGATATATCTGAAGGCGGGAGAGAATCTGGTCTCTGGTCCCTCGAAATGACGCTTCGAATTCGGCATAAAACTGATCAATCATTGTTTTATCTCCAGCACAGGGGGAAGCCATGAAGTCCCGATAAATCCAGGTTTGTCGTTGTTGACCACATTAAACACAAGAGCCAGATCGCGCCATTCATAGTTCCGTTCGATATGCGTTTCGGATGAATGCGCAGATGTGGAGATGGAATAGGTTCCGGTTCCCAGGTTTGCCGTAAAGTCATAGACGTACTCAAGCGTCTGACCTGCTTTGAGGTTGTGCAGCACCTGCTTTAAGTGATGAGAATTCGTACCGAAAATAACCTGGCCCAGTCTATCCTTGATCATGTAGCCAATGACCAGCTCAGGAATGTCTTTATGCACCTGTAGACGAATTCTCAGCCTGACCGGCTGACCTACATGCAAAACCTCGCTCGCGTTGCCCGATTGATTCAGCAGTTCGACACGCTCAACGGTCACTTCCCGGCTTCCCGAAATGGTTTGCGTTTTGCCATCTCGATTTTTTTCCTGTACTACCGTACTCTTTTCTTTCTCGGCCAGAAGCGCGTTGTAATAATCCATCACAGCTTCAGGCTCGCCTTCCATGGCGATGGTACCGGCATTGAGAAGAATTGCTCTGTCACAAATGCTCTGAATCGCACTTTTGTCATGACTGACAATAAGCAGCGTTGTGCCCTGACTGCTGAACTCACGAATGCGATCAAAACTCTTGTGTTGGAAATAGGCATCACCAACCGAGAGCGCCTCGTCGACGATCAGCACCTCGGGACGCTTGGCTGTTGCCACACTGAATGCCAATCTCATCTGCATGCCGCTACTATAAACGCGCACAGGCATGTCTATATAGGTTCCAATTTCGGCAAAGGCCTCAATGTCGGGCATCAGTTGTGTAATTTCATCAACGGAGTAACCCATTAACTGTCCGGCCATATAAACGTTTTGTCTGCCAGTGAAATCAGAGTCAAAACCAATTCCCAGTTCAAGAAGTGCCGCGATCCGCCCTGAAATTTCGATGCTGCCTGTCGTGGGCATTGTGGTGCCCGTAATCATCTTCAGCAACGTGCTTTTACCAGCGCCATTGATACCGATGATGCCGACGGCCTCTCCGGGATTCACGGAAAAGCTCACATCCTTAAGTACCCATTTTCGCTCAAAATATTCGCGTTTTCCCGGCAAAATCCAGTCGGCCAGGCGAGACCAGTGCGTCTTGTATTGCTTGTATGCCTTGCCAAGATTTTTTACGTTTATCGTGCCCATCAGAGTTCATCCACCATTTCACCAACGTGTCTGCGAAACAATCTCAGACCAATAGCGCATAAAACAACAGCTTCTATACTGACCAGCCACAATGACCCCCAATCCGGCCACCTGGCATGCACGAAAATCGTTTGAAAGGCCTCGATAATCGGTACCATCGGATTGAGTCGCAGGTAATGCTGCACCCTTTCAGGGAGTACATTGGAAACATAGACGATAGGCGTGAGCCAGAACCAGAACTGGAGCACAATGCCAAAAAACTGACCCACGTCCCTGAAGAACACATTCAATACGCCAACGGTAATGCCCAGACCAATGGCAAACATCACCAGCAGCACCAGCATCGGAAAAATACCCAGGTAATAGATGCCTGGGAAATGTCCGGAGAAAATGATGAAGATAGTGAAAAGGCCAAAAACAATGGAGAAGTTAACTAATCCATTGGCAATGACAATGATCGGCAGGCACAGTCGCGGGAAGCTCAGTTTTTTCAATAGCCCCGCGTTATCAACGAAAACATTTTGAGCCTTGCTGACGATTTCAGAAAACAGCCCCCACGTTAAAACGCCTGCGCACAGATAAATACTGTAAGCAAACTGCATGGTCACGCCCGGAAGTCGCGCCTTCATCAATTGGGAAAAAATGACCGTATAAACGATGATCATGGCCAACGGGTTCAGGACCATCCATGTGGCGCCCAGAAGCGAATTTCGATATTTTGACTGAAATTCGCGCTTAACGCTGCCTAATATGAAGCTCCGGTATCGCCATACCGAGCCCATCATTTGTGTTAGAAGCACAATAAATTCCTCTTTTATGCCTTACTACAATCTGGAAGTCGCATCATTCTGCAAACATTTATTATAAAGATCGACATAGCTTTCCATCATTTTTTCAGCAGTGAAATGCTGTTCGTAACGCTGCTTCGCCGCACTTCCATATTGTCGGGACAGTTCAGGATTTTCCCACAGTGTTTTCATGGCATCGGCGAACGCGTCCGGGTTGTTCGGCGGCACGACAATACCAGTTTCTCCATTCAGATTGATATAGCTTGTGCCAGTTCCGATCTCACACGTAATCATGGCTTTTCCATGCATAGATGCCTCGATCAGCACGATACCGTATGCTTCAGTGCGTGTGCAGGATGGAAAAACGAATCCGAAACTCAAAGATAACAATGCATGTTTATCTTCTTCTGAAATCGCACCGACAAATCTGACGTTGGTCAAGCCTTTGACACGTACGATCTCCCTCAGGCGTGCTTCTTCAAAGCCGGCTCCCGCGATAATGATGGGGTACGGCGCCTTGGCTGCAGCCTGGAGTAGTGTATCCAGCCCTTTGTAATATCTCAGCGCTCCCACAAACAGAAAAAAGGGACCCGACAACTCATTTTCCCAGTATTTTATTCTTTCTTTGACTGCATCAGTGGACGGCGCCGGTTCAACGCCATTCGGAATGATGGTTAATTTGTCTGTGAAACGCGCGAGCACAGGACTGCTTGCAACGTAATTCGGTGTCGTCGCGACAATGGCATCAACGCTGTTCAGAAAGCGCTGCTGTACCGGTTTGTACAAATGCAGCAATTTTTTCTGTTTGATAATGTCAGATTGATAGGTCACAACAGAAGGCTTGCTGTGATTTGCATAAAAATGCATCAGATCCATAACCGGCCAGGGAAAATGGTAATGGATCAGGTCAAACTCTTTGGTCAGCTTGCGGAAATATTGAAAAGCCGCCAACGAAAACGTCGTGGAGGCAAATTCAATATCTTTTTTGATGCGATGTACTCGATGGCCATCATAAATTTCCGGCAACGTCTGAGGGGCCCGATTACTCAGAGCGAAGACCTCCGCGTGAATGCCAAACTGGCTGCTATGCTTTGCCAGTTGATAGACCACTTCCTCGATACCGCCGAAGGTATCCGGGTAGTAGGTTTTGAAAACGTGCAGGACTTTCACAATGATCCTATTTTACGGCTCAGGAAAGACTGTCCGCATTCAACATCCAGCGTAGCGTCTCTCGGATATCCAGGGGGCTCCAGTCGGGTACAAGCGATTGCAGAAGACCGGGGTTGCCGGTAAGCGTCTGCACTTCGTTTTCCCTCACAAATGCAGGATTGACCTTCACATCAAGTGAGTGACCGGTAGTTTCCTCGCAAATACGAATAATATCTGCCAGCGAGGTTGCTCTTCCCGTGCTGATATTGATAGTCTGACCTATGGCTTCAGGTATCGCAATCAGACTGGCATATGCCTGGGCAACTTTGCGCACGTCACCAAAATCGCGCCACACCTTCAGATTACCAAGCTCCAGCTCGGGTTTGCGCTCGCGAAAGTGCGAAACAATCTTGGGTATGACAAAATGCGGTTCCTGCCGGACCCCTGTGTAATTGAACGGCCGCGTAATAATGATAGGCAATTTCTCACGATACGTTCGCGCCATGTATTCCATGGCAAGCTTGCTGACCGCATAATCATTGACCGGATCGGGCGGTGTGTCTTCAGACAGACTGCCGCCTTTTGCATTCCCGTAAATATTTGCACTGCTTGCCAATATCACGGATTGCACCCGATGACTCGCGTTGCGCAGCGCTTCCAGCAGATATCGTGTCCCTACAAGATTGACGTCGTAAAACGCCTTGATATCGCCATGACCAACAAAGGCTATGCCCGCCAGATGAATAACATAATCAGGCCTGGCTTCATGGATAATCGATTCAATCTGTTGACTGTCCAGAAGATCAGCCTGATAGAAGCCTTCGGCATCGACCGGATTTGAACTCAGTCCGATAACCTGATAGCCGGCGCGCTTGAGCTCCTGAGACACGTAATATCCCGTGAATCCGGAAGCACCTGTCACCAGTACGCGTTTCTGTTCGTTCGATGTCATGACATCTGTCAAAACGAGAACCCCTGTTCATTGCGCCGCAGGTCTTCTTTAACCATCATTTCGCATAGCGCTTCCAATGTGGTATTGGGCTGCCAGCCCAATACTGCCTGAGCCTTCGAAGGGTCTCCAATAAGCAGATCAACTTCTGCCGGACGATAAAAGCGCGGATTTACTTTCATCACCACTTTTCCCGTTGCCGCATCCACTGCCGTTTCATTTTCGTTCTTACCGAAAAACTCGACATCGATGCCCGCCCCTTTAAACGCGAGACGCACAAAATCCCTTACTGTCTCGGTCCGATTGGTTGCCAGCACAAATGTATCAGGCTGATTGGCCTGCAGCATGCGCCACATTCCTTCCACATATTCTTTTGCGAAACCCCAATCACGTTTGGCATCGAGGTTACCCAGTTCAACTGCATCAAGCTTGCCCAGTTTGATTTTGGCAACGCTATCGGTAATTTTACGAGTGACAAACTCACGACCACGCAATGGGCTTTCGTGATTGAACAGGATCCCGCTGCTACCGAAAATATTGTAGCTTTCACGGTAGTTGACGGTCATCCAGTGGGCATACAACTTCGCCACCCCATAGGGACTGCGCGGGTAAAAAGGTGTTTCTTCGTTCTGGGGGATAGCCTGTACCTTGCCGAACATTTCGGAGGTACTTGCCTGATAAAAACGAATGTTTGTATTGACCAGACGAATGGCTTCCAGAATATTCAGTGCGCCAATACCGGTAATTTGCGCTGTGGTGGAAGGTTGTTCAAAACTGACACCCACAAAACTTTGCGCCGCCAGGTTATAGATCTCGTCAGGTTCACATTTGTTCAGCAATGAAATACAGCCGCCCAGATCTGTCAGATCATGTTCGACAAGCTGCAAATTCTTGTGATTCTGGATGCCGAGTTCTTCAATGCGCCAGAAGTTCACCGAGCTTGTACGACGGAAAGTACCGAAAACCTGATAACCCTTTTCGAGCAGCAGCTGGCTCAGATATGCTCCGTCCTGTCCGGTTATGCCCGTAACAATGGCTTTTTTCATCTTATTCCGTGTCCTTCTTAATTACGTTTGCAATTTGCGAATTGCACCCTTTTACTCAACCCGTCCGTATACATCCTGAAACCTGACGATATCATCTTCACCAAGATATTCACCGCTTTGTACTTCGATCAATACAAGATCAATAACGCCAGGATTCTCTAGTCTATGCTTGTGCCCTGCCGGAATATATGTTGACTCATTGGTATTGATCAACATCTCCTGTTCACCATTTACAACCTTCGCCATTCCGCTGACAACAATCCAGTGCTCGCTGCGATGATGATGCATTTGCAGACTGAGTCGACCACCCGGTTTGACTTCAAGGCGCTTCATTTTAAAGCGATCACTGTCTTCCAGAACGGTATAGCTGCCCCAGGGACGATAAACGGTGCGATGCCATTTATAGATTTCGTTGCCTTCTTTCTTCAGTTGTGTGTAGATTTTTTTGACGTCCTGACTGTGTGCCTTGTCGGCAACAAGCAAGGCATCGGGAGTATCAACGATCACGAGGTTTTCAAGTCCGATAGCACCAACAAACCGCTCGTCACTTTTGATATAACAGTTTCGAACATTGTGAAGAATTGCCTCTGCCTCAACACAATTGCCATTTTTGTCCTGTTCTCCAATCGAACTGAGCGCCGTCCATGAGCCAATGTCGCTCCAGCCAATATCACATGGCACGACAGAGACCTTATCGGACTTTTCCATGACTGCATAGTCAATGGAAATGTCCGGCACCTGGCGAAAGGTTTCCGGATCAAGGCTGAGTTGAGTCTGCTGATCACCTTCCAGGGTTTTCGACTCCTCAAGGCAGGCTTTGACCGCCATTACGATGTCAGGACAATGAGTTTCAAGTTCCTGCAGAATGATATCAACACGGAAACAGAACATCCCCGAGTTCCAATAGAACCGGCCGGAATCCATATACTCCTGAGCGACCTGAGCTTCCGGTTTTTCTACAAACCGCAATACATCTGAACCACTGGCTTCAATATATCCATATCCGGTTTCAGGGTGCGTGGGCTTGATTCCGAAGGTGACCAGTCTGCCGCCTGAGGCCAGATCGATGGCTTTTTCTACCGCCTGTTGAAATGCCTCTTTGTCCGACACCAGGTGATCTGCTGCCAATACCAATAAAATCGCGTTATCGCCATGTTCCTTTTTTGCCGCAAGTGCGGCAGACACAATTGCCGCCGCGGTGTTGCGTCCAAAAGGCTCAAGAATATACGTTGATTTGATATTTTTTAGTTTGAGTTCGGCCAGCTCGTCTTCCGTCTGGAAGAAAAGCTCCCGATTGGTGACTGTGATAATTTCCTCAACGCCTTCAATTGCCACCCCTCGCAGGAAAGACTTTTGCAGCAGGCTTTGATTGTCCCGAAGCCGTATGAAAGGCTTGGGATGGCCTTCCCGGGAGATAGGCCAGAGTCGGGAACCAGCGCCGCCGCATAAGATGGTGGGAATCAATTTTGTGGGCATAATCAGTTTAGTCCATACTAGTAAAACGGTAAACGGAGAACTCTACTCCAACAAAACCGGCAGCACTAGAGGAAAAGCGTTCCGTCGGTCTGAGAATGTTTCAAATCACTGTGGGCAGTTGAAACTTTTACACTGTGTATAGGAATTTACATTATACGGAAGACATACGATGACAGCAGCCGGAATTTGCTGCATTTAATGTGTTTTAGCAGATCATCTGGCCCCGTAGCCGGTAAATATGGTTTTGACCGTAAGGAACAGGATATAAATATCAAGCGCAAGAGATGCATTCTTGATGTAATAAAAGTCATGTTCTATCTTGAGCTGCGTTTCGTCAATATCTGCAGCATACCCAGATCTGACTTGTGCCCATCCGGTAATACCAGGTTTCAATACATGCCGATAGCTATAGAATGGAATGACTTCATCAAACTGCTGAACGAAACTCGGCTGCTCAGGACGAGGCCCGATCAGGCTCATTTCGCCTTTTAAAATATTCAGAAATTGCGGAAGTTCATCAATCCGCAAGCATCGTATTATCCTGCCCACCCGCGTCACCCTGTCGTCATTTTCCTCTGCGAAACGCTCGGGGTCATCCAACTCAGAGTAAACCATGCTTCTAAACTTATACAATGTAAAGGGTCGATTACCACGTCCGATCCGGGTCTGCAAAAAGAAGATCGGCCCCTTACTTTCGATTCGAATACAGGCTGCAGTAATGGCGCAGATCACCAGTACGAAGGGCAGAGTCAATATGACAATCAACAGATCAAAGAAGAACTTCAACCGCTCATAATTTTTGCTTGGGAGTAAAGAACCAATGTCGTTCTCGGACATTTTCCGGATGGAAATTCGTCCGGTGAGCGACTCCAGCAGGTTTTTCGCGTTGTAGACGGCAATTCCTTTGAGCACGCATTTGGTCAAAAACCGCTCCCAAGTTGCATCTATCGCTTCGAAATCAGCAACAACACCATCGTAACGCAACCCGTGCAGATCGGGCTCCTTTAGAAACCGGACGGTGATGGAAGAAATTTTGTGAAGGTCTTTGGCCCGTCCCAGGTCCACAGCGGCAAGTTTGATTCTTTTAAGACGCTGCAACACCATAAATTCGATGTGGAGCCAGATGAACGAAGCAAGCGCACTGGCAAGAAGCAAATATCGGGAGACTTCCTGTCGCAAAATTAGCACGATCAATGACAAAATCAGGTAAATCGCGAATATCTGAGGGGCGACCAGCGCTGCGTTTCTCCCGCCTGGATAACGGGTGAGCAGTCGAAATACGGCAATATTTGCCAGCACTGAGGCCAGACTGG
Organism: Pseudomonadota bacterium; assembly: GCA_023422555.1. GTDB lineage: Bacteria > Pseudomonadota > Gammaproteobacteria > Burkholderiales > Burkholderiaceae_B > Advenella. Next base: position 6,488 of record JAFAGQ010000306.1, on the reverse strand, counting down.
TTACCAGAAGCGCTGTTTTTTGACCTGCATTGGGATGCAATGCATCTGAAATTCCCCACATCAGAACATAAGGTAATGCGACGCACAATCCCCAGCCGACAACGATTGAGAACACGCGCGAAAATAGGAGCTGCTCAAAAAACCGGTCGAAGCGGCGTACGGGAATTAGTTCGGTCACGTTTCAGAGTAACGTCGAATAATACATGACATGTATTACACTACGGATCAGGAAATAAAGCAGCTAGTTTACTGCTTTCCCCTTTCCTGCAATATTCGATTAATTCAAAAACTTTGAAAATTCGCCCCTAAATGTTGGTTTTCGTTACAGACGATTTCTGATGGCATAAAGATGCAGTCTCGCGTATACGTTAGCCTGAATTTGGCAACACACCATCGCTTGTTTTAACCCTGAATTTGGATTGGCAGGAAGAACTTGAATACCGAATCGCAATCGCAGAAATCTCTGACAACGCTACCTGAATGGCAGGAGTATGTCCATGCCATCAAGCAGGCGCCCCGGCTGGCGCCTACGCCCAGAATTATCGAAGCGGCGGGCATGCAGATTGACCTGACCGCGCAGCCCTATGGTCCTGAGGTACAGCAGACAGCAGGCACCCTGCTGGAGGCGCGACATTTGCAACAGGCGCGCAAGGCACTTTTTGAAGGTCAGCCAGTCAATACGACTGAAAACCGCGCCGCCTGGCACACAGAGCTGCGCGCACCGCGCCCGGCGGCCGAGGTGGCAGAAGAGCGCAATCGGGCCCTGGAGTTTGTCCGGCGCAGCGACAGCGAGCGGCGCTGGCGCAATATCGTGCACATCGGTATTGGCGGCAGCGACTGGGGCGTGCGTCTGGTGGTTGGTGCCTTTGGCTACGCGGGCATGTGGCGCAATATCCGGTTTGTGGCCAATATTGACGGGCACGCGGTCGAGGGCGGCCTGGCCGGTCTGGATCCGCGCGAGACATTGGTGGTGGTTGCCAGCAAATCCTTCAAAACCGCCGAAACGCTGGAAAATGCCAAGCGCGCCATCGAATGGATGAAGGCAGCTGGTATTGCACAACCCCTGAACCAGGTCATTGCCGTAACGGCCAATGCAGAAGCGGCCAAGGCCTGGGGCTTGCAGCAAAGTCAGATTTTCCGGTTCTGGGACTGGGTAGGCGGTCGTTTTTCCATCTGGTCCGCCGTGGGCGTGGCCGCTGGTCTGGCCGTGGGCCCAGACGTGGTAGCGGGCCTGCAAAGTGGTGCCAAGGCCATGGACGATCATTTTCTGTCCGCCCCCGTGGAGCAGAATGCGCCGGTGCAGCTGGCGCTGGCCGGCGTCGCCAACCGAAGTGTGCTGGGTTACGGGTCGCTGAATATCTCCGCTTATGATTCACGCCTGGCCAATCTGATTCCGTACATCCAGCAGCTGGAAATGGAATCGCTGGGCAAGTCAGTGGATCTGGATGGCAACCCTATCGAAGTGCCCACGGGCCCCGCGGTCTGGGGCATGCCGGGAACAGACGCGCAGCACACTTTCTTCCAGTGGCTGCACCAAGGCAGCGATGGTGCGCCGGTAGATTTCATTGCCTGCCAGCATGAAGACCATGGCTGGAAGGAACACCATATTCAGCTGCTTGCCCACTGCCTGGCGCAGCGCGAAGCGCTGATGAATGGCAAGACTTACGAGCAGGCTGTGCAGGAGAGCATGGAGGCAGGACTGTCCGAGGACGAGGCTCGCAGGCTGGCAAAACATAAGGTTCACCCTGGGGGTCGCCCCTCAAACCTGATTATGATGCCAAGTCTGACGCCCTTCTCTCTGGGCGCCCTGCTGGCGCTTTATGAACACAAGGTATTTGTGCAGGGTCTCATATGGGGCCTGAATCCGTTTGACCAATGGGGTGTGGAATACGGCAAGGTACTGGCCACGGATATTACCGCCGAACTGAAAGGGGCCGCGCCGCTTGCACCGCACGATGCCTCAACACGTTACTGGATTGAACGCATTCGTTCGCAGATGGAATGAAGATTCTTTTTACCAATTTCCACAAACGCAATGGTGGCGGCCATGTCACGTACATCCTGAATCTGTTGCAGCAGTTCAGAAATGACGAGTGCTGGGTGGCCACGCCCGGTACCAGCCGCCTGTATCGCTATGCCAGTGAACTGGACGGTGTGGTTGTGGTCGATCAGAGTTTCAACTCGCGCCTGGGCAAATGGCTGCGGGAAGTTCGCCAGCTGCGGCGGCTGATTCGCAAGGAGCGATTCGACATCATCCATGTCAACGCCTCTGCCGATCACCGTCACGTCATGCTGGCCTGTCTGGGAATACCAAGGGCGATGCGCCCCCGTATTGTGTTCACCAAGCATAATGATCACTCCGTGCATACGCTAGGACATCGCCTGCGCGCCAGTATGGCAACCGATGCCGTCATTGCCGTCAGTCAGTACGTCGCGGGCCTGTTCAAGGACAGCGATTACCTGCGGATGCCGATACATGTCATCCATCACGGGATCGATGTAGATTATTTCAGACCGCCGACAGCTGCAGAACGCTCGGCCGCTCGCCAATCGTTGCTGGGCACTGACGATCCGCAGATGATCGTGTTCGGAAGTACGGGCGGCACCGATTACGAGAAAGGCTGGCTGGAACTGGTCTATGCAATAGCCGGTCTGCCGCCTGAACTGCGGGATCGCTGTCGAATGGTGGTTGCGGGCGATACACCTGGCAGTGACACGCTGAAAATTATAGCCGGCCTGCAAATGAAAGAGCACGTCGTCTTTCCAGGTCTGCTGGATGATATCCGGCCCGTGCTGGCCGCCAGCGATCTGGGGTTCGTTCTGTCGCACAACGAGGCACTGTCATTTGCCGCGCGCGAAAGCATGTCCTGTGGGCTGCCCACCATCGTGAGCGATGCGGGAGGGCTGCCCGAGAATCTGGAACACGGCGTATCGGGCTGGGTGACACCCGCCAGGGATATGGCTGCGTTGCGCGCCCTGTTGCTGCAGATTCTGCCCGATTCGGCAACGCGCAGCATGATTGGTCAGCACAGCCGGCAACGAGCAGAGACGTATTTCAATCTGTCCGTTTTTGCAAATCAGACGCGGGACGTCTATCGCAGCGTACTGCCCAATTAATTCTCTGCGTCGTCGTCGCGGAACCCATTGGGGTTGTTTTTCTGCCAGCGCCAGCTATCTGACAACATTTGTGATAAACCGCGCCTGGCGCTCCAGCCCAGCTCGCGGCGCGCCTTTTCCGGGTCAGCCCAGCATTCGGCAATGTCCCCCTCTCTTCTGGGCGAGAGCGCGTAGGGAATGTTCACACCGGTGGCCGCTTCAAATGCTTTCACAATATCCAGAACGGAATAGCCGGTGCCTGTACCCAGATTCCAGATTCGGCTGCCGGTTTTATCCTTGATGAAATCCAGCGCTGCCAAATGGCCCTGAGCCAGATCCACCACGTGGATGTAATCGCGAATACCGGTTCCATCATGCGTGGCGTAATCACTGCCAAACACCGAGAGCTTTTCCAGCTTGCCCACAGCCACCTGCGTAATATAGGGCAGCAGGTTATTGGGAATGCCGTTGGGATCTTCACCGATCTGGCCGGACTCATGAGCCCCGGCGGGATTGAAATACCGCAGAATGGCCACAGACCATCGGTTATCAGAGGCAGCCAGGTCTTCCAGAATCCGTTCTACCATCAGCTTGGAGCTGCCGTAAGGATTGCTGGGCCGGCTGGTGGGACAGGATTCGGCAATGGGCATGCTCTCGGGATCACCATAGACGGTTGCCGAGGAACTGAACACAATGCGGAACACACCAGCGCGAGCCATGGCTTCACACAGGGAGATCGTGCCGCAAACATTGTTATCGTAATAACGCAAAGGCTCTTTTACGCTTTCACCCACAGCCTTCAGGCCCGCAAAGTGAACAACGGCATCAATCGCATGCGTTGCAAAAACGGAATCGAGCAGCCGGGCATCGCGAATATCGCCTTCGACAAAGGTCAGCGTTTTGCCGGTGATGTGTTCAACACGGCGCAGTGATGCCGGGGAACTGTTGCACAGATTGTCGAGCACGACAATCTCGTGACCCGCATTGAGCAATTCAACAACAGTGTGCGAGCCGATAAAGCCCGCGCCACCGGTAATCAGTAGTTTCATTCCTGGTTTTCCGCCATGCAAAGATGCTGTTGGAGAAATAATCAGAAGCCCGCAGCGTGAGCCTGTTGATCTGCATGATACGAAGAGCGGACCATCGCGCCGACTGCCGCATGCGTAATGCCCATTTTATAGGCCTCTTCCTCGAACATTTTGAACGTATCGGGATGCACGTAACGCATAACGGGCAAATGGTGTTCAGAAGGCTGCAGATACTGGCCAATCGTCAGCATATCGATATCGTGATCACGCATGTCGCGCATCACCTGCAGGATTTCTTCGTCTGTTTCACCCAGGCCAACCATCAGGCCCGATTTGGTGGGCACGTCAGGATAGCGTTGTTTGAAATCGCGCAGCAGTTTGAGCGAATGCATATAGTCTGCGCCGGGACGGGACTGTTTATACAGACGGGGCACCGTCTCCAGGTTGTGGTTCATGACGTCGGGCAGGCCGGCACCAAAAATGTCCAGCGCCTTGTCCAGGCGACCACGAAAGTCGGGCACCAGCACTTCAATCTGCGTGATGGGAGAACGACTGCGGGTTTCGTTGATGCATTCCACAAAATGCGCAGCACCACCGTCGCGCAGATCGTCGCGATCCACGGAAGTAATGACTACATAGTTCAGGCGCATGGCGGCAATGGATTTGGCCAGGTTTGACGGCTCCTGGGTATCCAGCGGATCGGGTCTGCCGTGACCCACATCACAGAAGGGGCAGCGCCGTGTACATTTGTCACCCATGATCATGAAGGTCGCCGTGCCCTTGCCGAAGCATTCGCCGATATTGGGGCAGGAGGCTTCCTCACAGACGGTGAACAGATTGTGTTCCCGCAGAATTTTCTTGATATCGTTGAAGCGCGAATTGGGCGCAGCGGCCTTGACGCGAATCCACTCAGGCTTTTTCAGCCGCTCAATGGGGATGATCTTGATGGGAATCCGGGACGTTTTATCAAAAGACTTCTGTTTTTTTGTGGCGTCGTACTGTTCGTCTTTGACTGTCGGATTTACTGCTGTATTTGTTGTCATGGTGGTGTCACGGCCCTCTTGGGAATGGACGTTGCAGCAATCTGGCCTGTCCCCTGGGGGTAGCCGGGAAGCAATGCCGCATGAAATATCTTTTTATTTTAACGCTTAATATTGCCATATCAGCAAAAACCCTAAGTCTGCCCCAAGTTTAGGGTTCTGCAGGTTGAAAAAATCCGATTTATGGCTTTGAGCTGAGTCGCTCCCGGAATTACCCGTCCTGCCTGAATCTGGGCAACAGATGCGACAGCAGGCGCTCGCCGGCTTCCTGCACTGTTGTTTCCACGCCCATGGTGCGCAGATCCACCGTGGGCAGGCCCGCGTAACCGCAAGGATTGATGCCGTCAAAGGGCTGCAGATCCATCGCCACGTTCAGGGCAAGACCGTGATAGGCACAACCATGTGTGATTTTGACGCCCAGAGCCGCAATTTTGGCCAGCGTGCCATCCGACAGCGGAACATAAACCCCAGGTGCACCTGCTTTACGACAGGCGCCGGTCAGGCCGTAGTCTGCCAGGGTTTCCAGCACAACATCCTCGATGAGTGCCACGTATTCCTTGACGAACAGACTTTTGCGACGCAAGTCTACCAGCGGGTACACGACCAGCTGACCGGGGCCATGATAGGTGACCTGGCCGCCACGATTGGAGCGCACAACCTCGATATTGCCGGTATTGAGCAAATGTTCTGGCTTTCCAGCCTGGCCGAGCGTGTAGACAGGCTTATGCTCTACCAGCCAGATCTCATCCGGGGTGTCTGCGTTACGCCCTTCGGTAAAGGTTTTCATGGCCTGCCACACCGGTTCGTAGGGAGTATGCCCTTCCAGGCGGCGAACCTGCATCGGCATCACAGCACGACTTTGACCAGTTCGTGGCCGTGCAGCGCGCGGTAAAGCGTGTCCAGTTGCTCGCGAGACGTGGCGCGGATCGTGAAAGTGAGGCCAATATAATTGCCCTTGCTGCTGGGACGCATTTCTACCGTGGCGGGATCAAATTCCGGATCGTGCAGCAGCACGACGTCCGAGAGGATCTGGGCCAGCTCGGGGTGCTGAACGCCCATGACCTTGATAGGAAAGTCACAGGGGTATTCAATCAGGGATTGCTCTGGTGGGATGTCTTTCATCATAGTCGGGATATTTCCTTGTCATATTCTGCCCTTAGTTTCCTATATATGGGGCCGGGTTGCCCGTTTCCAACCGGTGCACCGTCCAGTTCCAGGACCGGCAGCACCTCTTTGGTTGCGGAGGTGACAAGAATTTCATCGGCGGCAAAGACCTCGGCACGCGTGATGTTGCGTGCTTCAAACGGGATGCCGGCCCGCTCGG
>JAFAGQ010000330.1 GCA_023422555.1 Pseudomonadota bacterium | reverse complement strand
TTCAGGTTCAGATCGGCGCTTGGCATAATATCCTCATCTATTATCAATAGTTACATTGTAGTGCGCCACGCACATAAAATGGTCATTTGCATCACTTATAATCGGAACAGTCAGCGAGTAACCTGCCTGTTCCCTTTTCAACCTGCAGGTTCTGTCTCTAAAAATCTTAAAAATACCGGACGAATTATGATTCACAGCATGACGGCTTTTGGCAGTGCCCGTTCTGAATTTCTGCTTGGCAGCGTAAGTGTCGAGCTCAAGGGAGTCAACAGCCGATACCTGGATCTGTCTTTCAGGATTCCCGACGAACTGCGTCACGCCGAAACGGCCTTGCGCGAAATGCTCAGCAGTCAGCTCAAACGAGGCAAACTCGAAGTGCGTGTTTCCTTCGCCCGCTCGGGCAGCCTGCAACAGCGCGCTTTCGAAGAAGAACAGTTAACGCTGATCAACGAGCGATATCAGGCTGCAAGAAAAATCATACCTGACCTTGCCGCTCCCGGGATGACAGACCTGCTGCACTGGCCAGCCCCGAACGACTATAACGAAGACGACTCGCCTGCGATGTGGCTGAATCAGTGCATGCAGGCCGGCCGCAGTGCATTGCAGGAACTGCTGCTTGCCCGGGCCCGCGAAGGCCAGCGACTGGCCAGCTCCATGCTGGAAGCCGCAGGCGAAATGAGAAAAGTCATCCAGACCATTGAACAGCGGCTGCCTGAGATTCTGGAAGAATACCGCAAACGACTTGCCGGCAAACTGACCGACAGCCTGAACGCCGCATGTCCGGCGGGTTTTGAACAAATCAGCGGTGCTGAACTGTCTGCCCGAATTGCCGCGGAATCTTCCCTCTTCTCCCTGCGTATTGATGTGGCCGAAGAACTCACACGACTGGACTCGCACCTCAAGGAACTGAGCGTCATCCTGTCTACCGGTAAATCCGAATCCCGATCAGCGGCGAAAACACTGAGCCTGGGCAAACGCCTGGACTTCCTTTTCCAGGAAATGAATCGCGAAGTCAATACGCTGGGTTCCAAATCCAGTTCGCTGGAAGTGACCCAGTCTGTGATTGATCTGAAGCTGCTGATTGAACAATTGCGCGAACAGGCTCAAAACATTGAGTAGCGCGCGGTGCCGCGCTAAGCTGATCGCCTGGCTCAGCGCGCCAACACTCAAACCCAGGGTAATGGCGGCGGCTGCAGCCGGCCCATATCGGTATCCACCTTGCCAAAACGCGGATCCTGCGCTTCCCAATCCTTTTGCGCCTGTATGATATCGTCTCGCTGTCCGACAAAATTCCACCAGATCTGAAAATCGGGAATATCAAGTGGCGTACCGCCGATCAGCATCAGTCGACAGGCACCTGTTGTCTGAATCTGCACATGAGTCTGTCCCGGCTCAAGGTAGGCGAGCTCATCCGCTTCAAGCGACTCACCGTGAAGTGCAACGGGTTCACCCATTATCAGGAACAGCCCATATTCAAATTCGGGATTCAAGGTAATTTCCAGGCTATCCGCTCCTGCAACGTCAATGTCCACACCAACCAGTGGTGTGAACTGGCGGGTAGGTGCGCGGCGTCCGGCAAACTCACCGGTCAATAACGTAAACCGTGCCTGACCTTCGGACCATTCGGGCAACTCGGGATAATGTTCGAACGCAGGCTCGATACGGGTTTCCGACAGGGGTAATGCAATCCAGAGCTGAACCGCATGCAGTGCCTTGATGCCGGGTGGCGTCTGTTCCGTGTGCGCGATTCCATGGCCCGCCGTCATCAGGTTCACCTGCCTGCGACGGATCAGTTGTTCATTGCCCAGACTGTCCTTGTGCAGCACTTCGCCGTCCAGCATCCAGGTGAAGGTCTGAAGATTGATATGCGGATGCTCACCCACCTGCATGCCCGGACTATCCTCGCCAAATTGTGCCGGGCCGGCATGATCCAGAAAACACCAGGCACCAATCTTGCGGCGCTCCCGGTTGGGCAAAGAGCGCGCAACGGGAATGCCGCCGACATCAGCCAGTCTTGGTTTGATTCTTTGTACAGACATGTCGCCTCCAATGGCTGGGTACGGATGGCAGGCACCCGTACCGGTTTAAAAACTGACTGCAACTGACGACAAAAGCATTAATCAGCCGCGACCGACGAATGGCATTTTGGTGGCCATGATCGTGACAAACTGCACATTGGTTTCCAATGGAAAATCGCACATGGCCCGCACAGTTTGCGCCACATGCGCCACGTCCATGACCGGTTCAACCCGCACATCTCCATTGGCCTGAATTATGCCCTTCTGCATACGCTGCGTCATATCAGTGCCGGCATTGCCAATATCCACCTGACCGCAGGCAATGTTGTACGCCCGTCCGTCCAATGAGAGAGACTTGGTCAGACCGGTGACCGCATGCTTGGTCGCGGTGTAGGCGATACTCATGGGACGCGGTGCATGAGCGGAAATAGAACCGTTGTTGATGATGCGGCCACCTTGCGGGTCCTGATGCCGCATTACGCGAAACGCGGCCTGGGCGCAAAGAAACATACCCGTCAGGTTGACGTCAACGATATCACGCCATTCCTGCACAGAAAACTCATCCACGGGAACGGGAGTACCACCACGACCGGCATTGTTGAACAGCGCATCCACACGTCCGTATTCCCGCTGAGCAGTGTCAAACAGCCGGCGAACCTCCTCTTCTTTGGTGACATCGGTAGGAACCACCAAAGCGCGCGTCGCATCAATGCCTGCAGCCGTCCGGGTCTTCTCCAGCGTCTCTGCCTGACGCCCTGCCAGCACCACGGCATAGCCGGCACTCAGCAGCTCGAGAGCCACAGCACGACCTATGCCTGAGCCGGCACCGGTCACGACGGCAACTTTGAGAGAGGGGGTATTCATTCTTGTCACTCCTTTGGAAACGGATTCGTAATGCTAACAGGTTTGTTACTGGCGGCACAAAAACGCACGCGCCCCTGACAATTGCGAAAATATCGTCACGTTTTTTGCTATCATTTTCTTTTGCTGCCACCGTCATCATTATGCTTAAATTTCCCGGTAATGTCTTCATGATTATTGCACCCAGCGGTGCGGGCAAATCAAGTCTGGTCAATGCCCTGCTGGCTCAGGACAATAATATATCCCTGTCCATTTCGTGTACGACACGAGCCCCTCGCCCTGGCGAAGAAGAAGGACGCGAGTACTATTTCACGACGACAGAGAAATTTCTGCAGATGCGCGATGCGCAGCAGTTACTGGAATGGGCGGAAGTCCATGGAAACTACTATGGCACGCCAAGAGGGCCGATAGAAGCGGCCATCGCCGAAGGCAAGGATATTCTTCTGGAAATAG
>JAFAGQ010000324.1 GCA_023422555.1 Pseudomonadota bacterium | reverse complement strand
ACGCAGGGCATGTACCGTACGTCTCCCTGGTACTGGGATCAGGACGAGCCTTCCCGTAAATGGGCTACCGCCTTCAAGGAAAAACAGGGCGCCATGCCGACTTTCATTCAGGGCGGCGATTACTCTGCCGTCAAGAGCTATCTGAAAGCCGTTGCCGCTACCGGCACGGATGACGGCAAAACCGTGATCGACTGGTTCAAATCCAATCCGATAGAAGACTTCTACATCAAGAACGGCAAGGTTCGCCGCAACGGCCTGCTGGTACACGACATGTTCCTGCATGAAGTGAAAAAACCTTCGGAATCCAAAGGTGAGTGGGATTACTTCAAGGTCTCGGCAACGATTCCTGGCGAAGAGGCTTACGGTCCCGAGTCCGAATCCAGCAAATGCAAGCTGTAATACTGGCAGTCTGATGCGAGGCTTGCGCCCGGGCCGATTTCTGATCGGCACAGGCCATGGCCTTGGATCAGGCTGTTTTTCACATCAGGCAGCCTTGTCCGTCAGGCTGTTTTCCTATTCAACGGATAACCTCTTATTGTGAATACAACGTCTTTACCTTCAGTCAGTATTATCGGCACCGGCCTTATTGGTCAGGCGTGGTCAGTGGTCTTTGCCCGCGCCGGGTGCCGCACCACGCTCTGGGACGGCAATACCCAGGCGGCACAACAGGCCGTCACGCTGATCCGTCAGCAGATGCAGACCCTGGCTCAGTATGGCCTGGTCGATGATGTCGACGCCGCCATGCGCAACATTCAGGTGGCGGACACGCTGGAGTCGGCCATCCGGAACGCTGACTATGTTCAGGAAAACCTGCCCGAGGTGCTGGATATCAAACTGGACGTATTTGGCAGGATGGATGCACTTGCCACCCCCGACACGATTCTGGCCAGCTCCACGTCCGGCATCCCTGCCTCGGCATTTACCAAAGCGCTGGCCGGCCGTGAACGCTGCCTGGTGGCTCACCCTGTGAATCCTCCATCCCTGATTCCCGTTGTGGAGATCAGCGGCGCGCCGTGGACTGGCGACAAGGCACTGGCACGAACCCGGGAAATCATGCTGGCCGTCAGACAGAAACCGGTGACTGTGCTTAAAGAAATCAATGGATTCATTCTGAATCGTCTGCAGGGTGCTCTGCTGCGCGAGGCCTTCAGGCTGGTTGAACAGGGTTATGTCACGGTGGAAGATCTGGACACCACGGTCAGCGATGGCCTGGGTCTGAGGTGGTCATTTATGGGCCCGTTTGAAACCATCGATCTGAACGCGCCTGCCGGCATCGATGATTACGCACAGCGCTATGGCCCTCTGTATCAGGAATTGTCGAAAACACAGACGGACACGGCGCCCTGGCCTGCCTCACTGATCGAATCGGTTACTGCGGCGCGTCGAAACGCACTGCCTGCGACAGACCTGGCTGCACGTCGTGCCTGGCGCGATGAGCGACTGATGGCCCTGGCTGCGCACAAGCTTAACGCCGGGACCGAGTCGGAACCCCCGGCGGACAACGGGGCCTTCACTGGCAACGACCAATCACTGACAGCCAACCATCATTAACAGCGGGCACATCCCCATCCCACTTTTTCTTTTTTGAAACTGGATAACGCAACATGAGCTCATCAACATCAAATCGTAAAGTCATCATCACCTGCGCCGTGACTGGCGGCATTCATACCCCCACTATGTCACCGCACCTGCCCGTGACGGCAGACCAGATTGCCGACGATGCCATTGCGGCCGCCAAAGCCGGCGCTGCCATTCTGCACCTGCACGCGCGCGACCCCAAGGATGGACGCCCCACGCAGGACCCCGCCTTCTTCAAGCCTTTCCTGGAAAGAATCAAGAATGAGACGGACGCGGTCATCAATATCACCACCGGGGGCAGCCCGCATATGACCGTTGAAGAGCGCATGCGTCCTGCTACCACCTTCAAGCCTGAGCTGGCTTCGCTGAACATGGGCTCCATGAACTTTGGCCTGTACACCATGCTGGATCGCTTCAAGGAGTTCAAGCATGAATGGGAACGCGAGCACCTGGAGAAAAGCCGTGACGTGGTTTTCAAGAACACATTCAAGGACATTGAAACCATTCTTCGCCTGGGCAATGACAATGGTACGCGCTTCGAATTCGAATGCTACGACGTCAGCCACCTGTACAACCTGGCGCACTTCATGGACCGCGGACTGGTCAAATCCCCGCCATTTGTGCAGACCGTCTTCGGCCTGCTGGGAGGCATCGGCCCGCACCCTGAGGATCTGATGCACATGCGCCGCACAGCCGATCGCCTGTTCGGCAAGGATTATCAGTGGTCTATCCTGGGTGCCGGACGCAATCAGATTCCACTGGCCACCATGGGTGCCAGCATGGGATCGAACGTACGTGTGGGCCTGGAAGACTCGTTGTGGATCGCCCCCAAGAAGCTCGCCGAATCCAACGCCGACCAGGTCAGCCAGATCCGTCAGGTGCTCGAAGGCCTGAACCTGCAGATTGCCACGCCTGACGAAGCGCGCGAGACGCTGCAACTGAAGGGGGCGGCCAATGTCAACTTCTAAGCCGGATACCTCTTCGCGCTTTTCTCTGGCGGGACAGACAGCGCTGATCACCGGATCCAGTCGCGGTATCGGGCTGGCCACGGCAAAAGCGCTGGCCGAACAGGGTGCCCGGGTGATGATCAACGGCAGAAGCGCCGAGACGCTGGCGCTGGCGGGCAATAAGCTGCGGGAGGCCGGGCTGGACATTATTGATGCGCCCTTCGATGCTGGTGATATTGACGCGGCCACGGCCAAGGTCGATCAGCTGGAAAGCGAGCATGGCCCCATCAGTATTTTCATGGCCAATGCTGCGATGACCCATAGGGAAAGTACGCTCACCTTTCCGCTGCAGAATTTTGAACAGATTCTGGCCATGAACCTGACTGCTCAGTGGGCGCTGGGCCGTCATCTTGCGGCGAAAATGGTTGCACAAAAATATGGCCGTATCATTCTGACCGGTTCCATTACCGGACTGCAGGGTCGCAGGGACATCTCTGCGTATACGGTAGCCAAGGCCGGCCTGCACGCCCTGGCCCGTCAATGGGCTGTGGAACTGAGTCCGCACAATATCACGGTCAATGCCGTGGCACCGGGCTATATTGCCACGGAGTTCAACGAGCCACTGCAGAACGACGACACTTTCAATCGCTGGCTTTTTGAACGCGTCCCACAGAAAAAATGGGGCGACCCCGAGGACATTGCAAACGCCGTGTGCTATCTGGCCTCGCGGGAAGCGTCTTTCGTCACCGGCCAGACGCTGGCCGTCGATGGTGGTTTTACGACGTCGCTATAGAAGCGTTGCGGTTTATAAAAGCGCCGTTGATTATAAAAGTGTCGTGGATCATGACAGAAAGGTTGTGAATGCATGACATCGGACCGGTGTGCCATACCGGTCCGGTTGTATGGCCCACAGACCTGCTTTATGTGGAGATCAGTCGGGCAATAAATAGGCGTTTAACGAACGATATCGCCCTTGAGTGCAACACCGGTCACAATTGAACCGGCATGACACTCATAGGTTGTGGTGCTGGCATTCTCGTTCTTGTTGTAATAGCTCACAATATTGCTCACGCCTGTGCCGCCCAGTTCGCGGGCGCGTTGCTGCAACTGTTTATAGGCAGACAGAAACA
>JAFAGQ010000283.1 GCA_023422555.1 Pseudomonadota bacterium | reverse complement strand
ACCAACGCATCAATCTTCTGGGCGTGGAGTCCAGCGGGCTCGCGAAGCAGGTGGGTGCCTGGGGTAACAAGCCTTTTCGCGCCAAACAGCTGCTGCGCTGGGTTCACCAGCGCGGTATTTCCGATTTTGACCAGATGACCGACCTGGCCAAAGGTTTCCGGCACACGCTCACAGAGCATTGCACGCTGGAAACGCCGTCGGTCATCACGCAGAAAGTGTCTTCAGACGGTACACGCAAGTGGCTGTTTGACGTAGGCAATAACAACGCTGTTGAAACAGTTTTCATTCCGGAAGATGATCGCGGAACGCTGTGTATTTCCAGCCAGGCAGGTTGTACTGTTGCCTGCCGTTTCTGTTCCACGGGACATCAGGGTTTTAACCGCAATCTCACAACTGCCGAAATCATAGGCCAATTGTGGAAGGCCCGCCACGACATCATGCAGGATATGCCAGCGGCACGTCTCGCCGCCGCAGCAGGCGAGGGTGCAACTCACGCCGCTGCGCATGAGCAGGATCTTCGCGTTATCAGCAATGTCGTCATGATGGGAATGGGCGAACCGCTGCTCAATTATGACCAGGTCCTGCCAGCGCTGCAGCTGATGCTTGACGATAATGCCTACGGGCTGTCCCGCAGACGCGTAACGGTATCCACCTCTGGCGTGGTGCCGTTCATGGATCGCCTGTCTCAGGATTGTCCGGTCGCACTGGCAGTGTCGCTGCACGCACCCAACGATGCGCTGCGCGATCAGCTGGTGCCGTTGAACCGCAAGTACCCTCTGGCAGAACTGCTGGCCGCCTGTAATCGGTATCTCGAACACGCGCCGCGCGATTTCATTACCTTTGAATATGTCATGCTCGATGGTGTGAACGATTCCGATGAACATGCGCGACAACTGATCGACATTACCCGTCAGGTAAAATGCAAGCTGAATCTGATTCCGTTCAACCCGTTTCCCGAGTCCGGCCTGAATCGCTCATCCAATGCGCGAATCCGGCAGTTCTCTTCGCTGCTCATGGACGCTGGCGTTATTACAACCGTGCGCAAGACGCGTGGCGACGATATTGATGCTGCCTGTGGACAGCTGGCGGGCGACGTCAAAGACCGGACCCGAATCAGCGAGCGCATGCAGGCTTTCAAATCCATTCCCATCACCGAGATTTCTTCATGACCAACGAAAGAGACACTGCCGCCGATATCCCCAGTGAAAATGTGTCACCAGCACCTACGCTGGGCCGCACACTCACAGAACTCAGGACGGCCAGGGGTCTCACGCTTGGTGAAATCTCCAACCGGATCAAATTTTCTGAAACCCAGCTACGTGCATTGGAAAGCCAGAGCTGGGAAACGCTGCCTACCGGTTTCATGTTACGCGGCATGGTTAAAAAATATGCTCAGGTCCTGGAAACCGATGAGCAGCCATTACTGCAGCTGCTCAGCCAGCAGCCTGGCATTTCCCAGGATCAGCATGCGATTGCCAACTCGTCGGCCGCCACAAACATCAATTTAAGACGCAGTACCGATTACGAGATCCGCGACAGTTATTCCCGCTCCGGCAAGTCCAGCGGCACCGGCATCTGGCTGGTTGTTATTCTGATCGTGCTGATCGTGATCGCGGTTTACGGTTTTTCCCGTGGCTGGTACACCCTGCAGGATCTGGGGCTGCAAAGCCTGCAGCACTGGTTTGAATAGCGATCGCCTTCATGGCGTTTTGCGTATTTTTGCGTGATCAGACCCTGCTTTGCTCCTTCGCCCATGTTTTTAGTCGATGCCCCATTGTTTTAGACTGACATTATCATGACCCTTGTCGAACAATCTCCTTTTCCTATCGGCCAGACCGAAAGACACCATACCCGTGGTGCACGGGTCTCATGGGGCAACAAAGAGGTTCAGATCGGCGGAGGTGCGCCGGTGGTTGTGCAATCCATGACCAATACCGATACCGCAGATGCCATCGCGACGGCGATTCAGGTAAAGGAACTGGCCCAGGCCGGTTCTGAGATGGTTCGTATCACAGTCAATACTCCTGAAGCGGCGCGGGAAGTCCCTGCCATTCGTGAGCAGCTTGACCGCATGGGTGTATCCGTGCCCCTGGTCGGTGATTTTCACTATAACGGTCATAAGCTGCTTACCCAGTTTCCCGAATGCGCCCAGGCGTTGTCGAAATATCGAATCAATCCCGGCAATATGGGCGGTGGTAAAAAGCGTGACGATAATTTCGCGCAAATGATTGAGGTTGCCTGCCGATATGAAAAGCCGGTGCGTATTGGGGTGAACTGGGGGAGCCTGGATCATGAACTCATGGCTCGCATGATGGACGAAAATAGCCGTCGCAGCACGCCGTGGGATGCTTCTGCGGTCATGCGCGAGGCACTGGTTATTTCCGCTATCAGCAATGCACGCCGAGCCGAAGAACTTGGTCTGTCAGGCAATGCCATCATTCTTTCCTGTAAGGTGAGCCACGTTCAGGATCTGATCTCGGTTTACCGGAATCTGTCTTCACGTTGCGACTATCCGCTGCATCTGGGACTGACCGAAGCGGGCATGGGCAGTAAAGGCATTGTTGCATCCACGGCGGCGCTATCAGTGCTGCTGCAGGAAGGAATTGGTGATACGATCCGGATTTCGCTGACGC
>JAFAGQ010000261.1 GCA_023422555.1 Pseudomonadota bacterium | reverse complement strand
CGGTATCGGGATCAATCAGTCGGTTAATATGGCGCAGCAACGTAGACTTGCCCGAACCCGAAAGACCCATAATGCAATAAATGCCATTGGACGGGATGCTCAGATTGATATCGCGCAGGGCGACATGGCACTCGGTTTCATTTGTGATTTCTTCACTGCCTGCGCCCCGTTCCAGCATTCGCAGAGCCTTGCTTTTTTGTCTGCCGAAAACCTTGTTGATATTTTCAAGGCGGATAAATTGCGGATCGGCAAGCGGACTGCCCATGCCACTGGGTACGGTCTCGGGACTGGTATCGATTACATCTGTGTTCATCGTGTTCTCCTGCGATTGCCGTAAGCCTGTGTAATCCGGTCGATAATCACAGCCAGAATCACAATTGCACCGCCGGCCTGTACACCCTGACCAACGTTCAGTGTCTGCACGGCCTCAAGTACCTGCTCACCCAGGCCGGGGGCGCCGATCATGGAAGCCAGCACGACCATGGACAGCGACATCATGACCGTCTGATTAATCCCCGCCATGATGCTGGGTTTGGCCAGAGGCAGAATGACCCAGCGCAGCATTTGCCAGCGATTGGTCCCGAATGCGGTGCCCGTCTCATGCATTTCCCTGCTGATCTGCAGAATACCCAATGCGGTAAGACGAATTAGCGGTGCAATCGCATAAATGACGGTAGCGAAAAGGGCAGGGACGTTGCCCAGTCCGAAAAGCATCAGAACAGGAATCAGGTAAACGAAACTCGGCATGGTCTGCATGATATCCAGTATGGGCTGCAGTACACGGTATACCCTGGGTCTGCCTGCCACGAAGATACCAATGGGAACGCCTATAACAACCGTGATAATCACCGCGCAGATCAACAGCGCAAGCGTCTGCAGCAGTGCCGGCCACAGCCCGAAAGCGCCAATCACGAACAGGCCGATACCGCAAATCACTGCGAATATCACAGAACGTGTGCTGTGCCAGGCCAGTCCCACTGTGACCAGAATCAGAAGCCATGCGGGGATGGCCGAAAGCGCCTGCACGGTAGGATTGAGCAGATAGCGTGTGATAAATCCGCTCACCTGCCTGAATGACTCACCATATTTTCCCACGACAGATTTCAGACCACTGTTCAGGCTGTTCTGTATGGACCAGTCCGGAAAAATGCTGCTGCTTGCGGCGGGTTGTCCCGTCCATTCCTGAAGGCGCGTTGCCGCTTCAGGCGTGACCCATTTTTTCCAGACTTCCGGATGTTCCTTTAAGAAAAGTTCCGCCTGCGCTGCGCCATCGCGCTTGTTTTCGGTCATCTGCAGAATGGCACCGTTCAACTGATCAGGCGTAAACTGGATTTTGTTAAAGAACTCGACCAGGTCCGGATGCTGTTCCTTGAACGGGCTGGAAATGGCGATGGACAGCTTCGATACCGGAAATCCCGTTACACAGTTTTTGTCTCCGTCCTTTTTCAGGAGACTGTCCCAGCATTCCTGCTCATTTTTAGGGAACTCCAGCGCCTTGAACTTATATTTGGCCATCAGGCCAGTGGGCTGCCAGTAGTAAAAGAGGAGAGGCTTTTTCTGTTCGTAGGCAGAGGAAATCTCGGCATCCAGAGCCGCACCGGTGCCTGGGTGCACGTTCTCGTATGTCTTGCCAAGACCCGTGGTCTGCAACAGTCGCGTATTGAATATTTCACATGTCCAGCCCGAGGGGCAGTTCATGAATCGCGGCTTACGACCCCCGGCTGTATCCATGAAAAGTTCGGAGAATTTTTCCAGATCCTTATACGAACGCAGCTCCGGGTTCTGTTCCCAGACGTAATCGGGCACATACCAACCCTGTTCGGCGCCGCCCTCAAGCGTATCGCCCACCATCTCGGCCTTCTTTTCCTGCAGGGCCTTGTTCAGGATATCCGAGCGTCCTACCCAGACTTCACCGATGACCTGTATATCATTCTGCGAGAGGGCGTTTTCCTGGGCCGGTCCCGACCCGGGTATTTCACTTGTCTTGCAATCATATCCCCGCTCACTGATCATTCTTAACACCGCACTGGTGAACTGACCACTTTCCCAGGTCAGGGCGGCGAATTTGACGGGGCTGTTGCATGCAGCAAGGGCAGGAGCGGAAAAGAACAACAAAAGTACAAATATGTAGCGCTGAAGCATGAGGCCGACCCTTGCAGTATGCGTGATCAGTCCATTACAACTGGCATTTGTTCCTGATGCAAGGTTAACGGCATATATTGATGCAAATAGGCATCACTTCGAACTGTCAATCAATGCAATGTTGATAAATCAGTTTTGATTCTGCCTGGCCGTTAATCATTATTTTCCATTGGCTCAGGCAGAATTAAGTCAGTTGCAGCTTATCGCGCCATCGCACGGTTCAATACGTTCTGCTCATCAGACGTCAGCTGCGGGCCGTCCAGTGTAACGTCTGCATCGTCATTCCGATATTTTTTGATAATCGGTTTGAGTTCTTCCTTGATGTGCTTTTCGCTGTAGCCGTTGAACAGATGACCAATCAGGCCACGGTCAAGATCACTTGTTTTCATGAACCAGTCTGCGATGGGGAATGTCAGGTTCATGTTGTAGTGCATCATCAGACCCATATTGTGATGGGCGGTGTGATGACGACGAATGGTATTGATGAACGGCACGTTTCTGACGAACCAGTTGTCGTGCACATGGCAGCAGTAGTGGAAGGTTTCGTAAATCAGATACTGCAATACCATGGTCAGGAAGACAACATATCCGGCATTGGGATTGAT
This sequence comes from Pseudomonadota bacterium, assembly GCA_023422555.1. GTDB lineage: Bacteria > Pseudomonadota > Gammaproteobacteria > Burkholderiales > Burkholderiaceae_B > Advenella. The sequence goes on along the minus strand of JAFAGQ010000261.1, from coordinate 9,837 downwards.
GATCACAGAAGCAAGATAACCCAGCACCAGGCCACCGACGCCAAGCGTCAACAGTACTCGCCAGGGGAAGAATACAATCCTGAACTCTTTGCTGGTGTCGATCGTGATATCGTTGTCGGTGAAATACTGATGATGCTGGCGGGTATGCCGCTCATAAATCGCGCGCAGGGCAAACACATTGATGCGCTTGTGCATGACGTAGGTGTGCATGGCCCATTCCACGAAATTGCCAGCCAGGAAAACCGGGATAATGAGCAGGAATTCCCAGGTTGCCGTTGTCAGGTTAGACAGGCAGTAAATGACAGCTGCAATACCAACAGCGTACATCACACCTATATGCACCAGGCCGTTGTACAGCGGACTGATATCACTTTTGTATTGTTCTCGAAATTTGCGTTGTCTTTCGGTCATCATGATTATTTACTCCTCTAACATTTTTTACTTTGTCTGAAACCCGTCGTTTCTCATTCAACCCGATACTTCTTCAAGAACCTTGCCTCGCGTTTCCACACCCAGGACAACGACGATGCCTGCAGCGATCACAAATGAAACGGCGCCCAGAGTGAATACGCCTACCTGTCCGGTAATTGGCAGCAAAAAGCCAACGGCAAAGGGTCCGACAAATGAGCCCAGGCGACCGATGGCAGACGCAAGGCCGGCACCGGTGGCGCGAATTCGGGTGGGATACAGCTCAGGTGTATAGGCATACAGGATTGACCACATGCCGAACAGACAGAACTGCATGAACATGCCCGACATCATCAGGTAATGAAGCTCGCCTTTGACACTGGCCACATGTCCGTAGATGTAAACGGAAACGGCGCTGCCCAGCAGCAGGAGCACACAGGTTGGTTTACGACCGATTTTTTCAATAATCCACGAGGCAAAAATGAAACCCGGAATGCCGGCCAGGGATATGGTGACGGTATAAAGAACCGATTTGGTCACTTCGTAGCCAGCCTGCTGAAGCAAAGCACCGAGCCAGCTGGTCAGGCCGTAATAGCCCATCAGCGCGAAGAACCAGAGCACCCACAGCATCAGCGTGCGCCGGCCGTACTCACCTTTCCACAGATCTGAAAAACTGCTACCCGTGTTTTTCCGGGTTTCGCGATTGGGTATGGCCACAACTGGCGGCAACTCTTTATTATTCAGCGTCTTGCGTACATGATCTTCCATATGCGTCATCACACTGTCGGCTTTTTCTTTTTGTCCTGAATCACACAGCCAGCGGGGCGATTCCGGTACATGTCTGCGGATATAGAACACAAACACGGCAGGGATGGCGAGTACGAAAAAGATGCCACGCCAGCCGATGGTATCGAGCAGCAGGTAACTCAGAACGCCGGAGCAGATAAATCCAATGGGCCAGAAACCTTCCAGAATCGCGAGATATCGACCACGACGATTCGAAGGAACAATTTCAGACACAATGGATAATCCGACAGGAAATTCCATTCCCATACCAAAACCCAGCAGAACCCGGCTGGCGATCAGCATGTTGACGTCTGTGGACAGACCACAGCACAGACTGCCAACGCCCCAGAAAATCATGCTTATCTGAAACACCGGCTTGCGCCCGAACCTGTCGGCCAGAATACCTGCGACGGCAGCACCAATCAGCATGCCCAGAAAGCTGGCACTGGCGACGATACCTGTCTGTGCAACGCTCAGTCCAAACTCCGTCTTGATCGACCCAAGAATGAAAGTCATGACGCCAAGATCCATGGAGTCGAAGAACCAGGCCGTCGCGATAATACAGAACAGCTTAGTTTGATAACTCGTCATCGGTAGTCTTTCCATTCGACCTGATATGTCCGATGGCGTAATAGGTATAGATGCCATTGCCAGTCTCCTTGTGAGTGTATTTTTCTTTGAATTTAACTGATATATCACTGAAATGCAATAGAAATATATCGAGTTTGTGATAATTTGAAAATGACACGGAAAGGAGGAAACCGGCCGCTTTCCTTATATGGAGAGCGGCCCGAATGACGATGTAGCGCTTTACTGTTCAGCGATTATCAATGCGCGAATTCGGGTAACGACCGCGTCGCTTCGTCGTCGGCAAACGCTCCGGCCCAGGCATTGGCAATGATCCGTCGGTACGATGCTGCACAGTCCGGAACAGGAAAGGCGTTACGCAATCGGGTGACCGCCATGGCGTCGTCAAAAAGCTGGGGAAGCTGACTTTCTTTAATGCCAAAGTCTTTCAGGTTATTGGGAATACCCAGATCGCTGACCAGACGCTTGAGTTCCTGCACCAGATTCAGAATGACTTGCTCGGCAGGCCCGGTGATACCAAAGATACTTGCGATTTCCTGCAGATCCTTTGCACGGCTGTGCCGAAGTTCATAGAGCACATAGGGGAAGATGACTGCATTGGTACTGCCGTGTGTTTTGTGCGTGATGCCTGCAATGCTGTAAGCAATGCCATGAACGGCATTCAACCCGGCGCTTCCGTATGAAAGTCCGGCAAGCACACTGGCGTGACTCATGCCCTTGCGCGCCTCGGTATCAGAGCCGTCAAGATAGACCGCTCTGAGATAACGTGCACACAGAGTAATGGCTTCACGGGCAAAAATTTGCGAGAGATAGGTTCGTCCGCTATAGCCCGGATCCGGATTATTATTGCGTTCGAAAACATTGGAGTCCATGGTGACATACGATTCAACAGCGTGAATCAGGGCATCGATACCCGCGTCTGCCGTGACGCGCGGCGGACAGGTGTAAGTCAGCTCAGGATCCACAAGTGCAATAAAAGGGCGCAGGCGATTGTCCATCAGGGCTATCTTGGTTGCGTTGCCCGGATCCAGCAAAATTGCGCCCGGGGTGATTTCTGAGGCGGTTCCCGATGTCGTGGGCATGGCAATAAATGGCAAGGGTGCATCGTTGCCGATTCCATCCATGTATTGGGCTACGGGCTTTTTGCTGCGGAGGGTCAGCGTAAGTGCCTTGGCCAGGTCCATATTACTGCCGCCGCCCAGGGCTATCACATGGTCGATATTACGGTCACCCATGGCATCCAGTATTTCCTGCGTGGCGCGGTCACACAGCGTGGTGGATGGGTCAGGTTCGCCGCCACTGTATACATACGTGGTCATGCCGCAATTTTCTGCCGCGCTGACATACTCTTTTACCCACGGCGTATGCTGAGTAAAGAATTCGTCGGTAACCAGTACACCAGTGCTGTGTCCCAGTTTATTCAGGAGCGGCGCCAGATCGTGCCTCGCCCCTTCTCGGATGATCAGGCGGTTCGGGGCGCAAAAAAACAGATGGTCTTCAAAGCTCATGCGGTCTCCAGATTGAGAAAGTGGGAAAATTCGGCGCAAACAGTGTCTGTGTTTTGCGTCAGAATGGAATGTCCCGCATCAGGAATCGTGCGAAACGTCGAGTCGGGAATAAGGTCGCGAAATTCAGAGACCAGCGCCAGAGGGGAATCGGTGTCGCTTTCACCTGTCATAATCAGGGTGGGCATCGTCAGTGATCGACAGTCTTCTCGCATGGACGCTTGTGCAATGGATTGCCAGGTCCACATGACCGCATGGTGATCTGCTGCGTCCTGCAACTTCAGCCGACTCTCGCGTTGGCGGATTTCCTCCAGCAGCGCGCTATCAGTGCTTTCGGTGAACCAGGAAGTCTGACTGATATCAGGTACGCCTGACAGAAGCATGACTTTTTTCGGTCTGGCCTGGCGAGTGGTGCTGATAAACCGGAGTGCAACGCTGACGCCCATACTCCAGCCTGCCAGATAATAGGGCTCGCCTTCGTTGATATACTTGTGTACTGTAGCGTCAATGACATTTGTGAATGCCGACAGGGTCATATCATTTTTTGTACCCGGCTTGAGATTGCCCCTGCCAGGCAGATTGGGCAGAATAAAGGTGCAACTGTCCTGCAGTCGGGAAGCCAATGGCAGCCAGACACGGTTGGTGCCTTGTATGCCATGTATGGCAATGATCCTGACCGGTCCGGAACCGTGAATTAACGTATCCATATGGGACTCTGAAATGAATCTGGTGTGAACAAAAAAGCAGTTGAAGAAGCTGCATGCAACAAATATATTACTTGTATAATACTCACAAGCGTGATATTTCTCAATAGTCCGAAGCAAAATCAGAACGCATAACAGAAAGTAAAGTCTTCCAAACCATTAACAGTAACGTGACACCATGGCTTCAAAAAACGCATCAAATCTGCAGAACGTACAGGAGTCCGGATCCGGGCCGGTCTCACTTCAGCCCAAACTCAAACTCACCGATATTGCCTATCAGAAGCTGGAAGAGGCCATAACGATGCTTGTCCTGGAGCCGGGTCGCTCGGTATCCGAGCAACAGTTGTGTGATATGACAGAGATAGGACGTACTCCCGTGCGCGAAGCGATTCAGCGACTGGCGCGCGAGCATCTGATCATTGTGTTGCCGCAGCGTGGATTGTTCATTCCCGAGATCAATATACGCAAGCAGCTCAAGCTGCTGGAAACGCGAAGGGAAGTTGAGCGCCTGGTATGTCGCATGGCTGCAAAGCGCAGCACTCCTGCGGAGCGAACGGCGTTTGAACAGTTGCACAGGGAGTTCAAGGAGTCGGAAGCGTCGGCAAATGTGGAGCAGTTCATGAAAGCCGACAGAATGCTCAACGAGATGACACTGAAGGCCGCCAGAAATGAATTTGCAGAGGGTGCCATGCGACTGATGCACGGCTTATCACGTCGATTCTGGTACTTTTATTTTCAGAAATCCAATGACCTGGATACGATGGCTCGTTTACATGCCGATGTAGCGCAGGCCATCAGTGAACAGGATGCAGACAAGGCTGCCGAGGCATCGGACAAATTGCTGGATTATATTGAGTTCTATACTAAAGAAAGCGTCTCAGACTTTATGTAATCTGCTCGAATCCGTCCTGGTTCATGGCAGGGTCTGGTCTGCCTGGATTTTATAGTACATTTGACATTTCACATCGTTGTGTCTGTCGTGCCTGCCCCTGCGGCTGACTGATCCGACTGAACAGCAAAGGGAGCAGTTCATGAATGACAAGGTAAAAACAGCGTTGGTTACCGGCGCTTCACGTGGCATTGGCGCCGCTATTGTCCGTCGGCTGGCGCAGGACGGTTTCGCAGTGGCCATTAATTACGTCAAAAGCGAAAGCGAGGTGCAGGCCCTTGCTGACGAGCTGAGAAAACAGGGCGCTTCTGTCTGCCTGGCCCAGGGTGATGTCTCCAGCGATGAGGATGTACGACGTATCTTTGACCTGGTTACACAGGAGCTGGGTCGAATCGACGTCCTGGTTAATAATGCTGGTGTACTGAAAACGACACCGCTGGCGCAAACCAGCGATGAACTCTTCGAGCAGACATTTGGAATCAATGTGCGCGGTGTATTCAATACATTAAGACTGGCGGCAACACAACTGGCCGAAGGCGGGCGCATTATCAATCTTTCCAGCACCGCACTGGCCTTGAATATGCCGGGCTACGCCATTTATAACGGTTCGAAATCGGCCGTGGAATCATTTACGCGTGTCTTTGCCAAAGAACTGCGAGGTCGTCATATTACTGTCAATGCCGTGGCACCCGGTCCGGTCGAGACTGAACTGTTCCTTGAAGGCAAGACAGACGAGCAGGTCGCGGCATTTGCCAAAATGCCTCCTCTGGAGCGGCTCGGACAACCGGAAGACATTGCAAATGTGGTTTCGTTCCTGGCTGGCCCCGACAGTGGGTGGGTCAACGGGCAGGTACTGAGGGCCAACGGTGGCATCGCCTGAAGAACGGTTGTTGTTCAGCGCTCTGTTGATGCACCCGGCTAGCCGTTGAACCTCACTTGCTTCAGGCCCGATCACTGTCTGGGCCTGAAGCACTTCATTCATACGCCCTCATACCTTCCACAAGCATGCGTACAGCGTACTCGGCAAAACTGCGCCGCAAGATGATTTCCCAGCGCATTATGCTGCCACTCAGGTCTGGCAATCGCCTGAGCAGAAACGAGGTTTTGTAATAATGGCTTTGCGCACACTGTCCTTCTGCAAAAACCCGTGGATGCAAATCCAGCGGGCAGCCTTTGGCCAGCAAATCACTTGATTGCGGGCCGGTCAGTTGCAGTATGCTGTAGCCCGAGCTCTGATCGGTGACTGCCGAGAAGATTCCCTGGACTGCGGCGTCCAGCCTTGCCGCCAATTCGGTATCATTGGCGACCTTTGAACGGATCATCCATTCATCGGGACCGAGCCACAATGCGCACGCACGCTCGTTTTCTGCTGTGGTATTGGGCTGAACAGGCAGTGTGAAGCCGAGTGTGCTACTCACAGCCGTCATAAATGCCGGGTTGCCGGGACTCCCGCGCAGATTCGCCAGAGTGACAAATGGTATCTCCTCCAGCCTGACCGTTGCTCCGCTCCCCGCCGCGAATATGCTGCCGGTGTCCACTTTAGCCGGTTCAGGCTCGTTCGAACCTGGCTCTTGTGGGAACCGGAGACCATCAAGTGCCGAGCGCTGTCTGGATTCATTCAACATGCTGACGTGCTCCTTCTGCGTCATAGAAAACCGGACTGCAGATTTTCGCCTGGGCGAATTGTCCGTCCGCCAGGGCAATCGTTACGCTTTGGTCCATTCTCTGTAGTCCGTTCCTGATCATGGCAAGTGCAATAGGGTGTCCAAGTGTGGGACTCAGATAACTTGAGGTGACATGACCATGCAGCGGTGCAATGCCAGGTTTTGCGGGACCATCAAGAATCGGTGCTCCTTCCGGGAGCACGGTGCGATTGTCTTCAGAGAGCAGTCCCACCAGTTGCTTGCGATTCGGCCCTGCCGTGTCACTGCGTGAGAGCGAACGTTTTCCCAGAAAATCCTTGGATTTGGATACCATTGCACTCATATTCAGATCCACCGGCGTGACGGAACCATCGGTGTCCTGCCCCACAATAATGAATCCTTTTTCAGCTCGCAACACATGCATGGCTTCAGTGCCATAAGGTGTGATTTGATACTCGGCACCTGCCTGCATGAGCAGATCCCAGATATGACGACCATAATTGGACGGCATGTATATTTCGTACGATAACTCACCGGAGAAACTGACCCGCAGGACGCGCACCATCACACCATCGATGGTTCCATGCTGAAAGGACATGAACGGGAAGGCATCGCCGGAAAAATCAATGTCGTGACACACTTTCTGCATGACCTTGCGTGCGTCCGGACCGGCCACAGTTGCCGTGGCGTACTGATCGGTTAGCGAGGTCAGGTACACCTGCAAGTCCGGCCATTCCGTTTGCAGCCAGCGCTCCATCCAGCTCAGCACTTTCGCTGCACCGCTGGTGGTGGTTGTGATGATGAAATGCTGATCCGACACCCGCAGGTTGACGCCGTCATCCAGGATCATGCCGTTTTCGTCCAGCATGAAGCCATATCTGCACTTGCCGGGTTGAAGCCCAGTCCAGGCGTTGGTGTAGATGCGATTGAGAAATTCCGCTGCATCCGGACCGCGGACATCAATTTTGCCAAGCGTGCTGTAGTCCAGCAGACCTACATGATTACGCACTGCAAGACATTCCCGCGCGACCGCGGCGTCCATGTCCTCATTACCCTGCGGGTAGTATCTTGCACGCTTCCAGTTGCCTGAGTCCTCGAAAACGGCACCGCGTGCCACATGCCATTCATGGATGCAGGTGGTGCGCACCGGATCGAAAAAGTCTCCCAGTTCGGGGCCGGCGAGGGTGCCAAAGGCTACGGGCGTGTAATTGGGTCGATAGGTGGTTGTGCCGGTTTCAGCAATAGTCTGGTTCAGACTTTCAGCAAGAATGGCCATACCATTGATATTTCCGAGTTTCCCCTGATCCGTTCCGAATCCCATCGCAGTATAGCGTTTGACATGTTCCACGGAGCGGTAGCCTTCGCGGACGGCAAGCTGAATGTCGGAAACCGCAACATCGTTCTGAAAATCGATGAACTGCTTGGCTCCCCGCGACGCCATTTTGGATGGGGTAGTTGACCACAGCGCGACCAGCGGGTTGGCTGGCTCAGTCGGGGTCTCCCATTTCTGTGACGATTCGGATGGCCAGCCGGCATTTTCGGCTGCTTTACTGCCAGCCTGTGCCGCGCCATTCAGAACATGCTGCAAATCAAAATCGCCATTGGCTGCACCAACGCTTGTCTGAGGCTGCACGTTGGTATGGGGAACAAAGCAGACGCGCTCGTTGCACCAACGCGGCCGGCCGCCCGATTGTGCATATAAATGAACCGCCGGGTTCCATCCGCCTGATACGGCAAGCAGATCGCAGGATAGCGACTGAATGTCGCGATCAGATCGATGCGTACTGGACGGGGCAATATTTACACTCTCGATATGACGCTTGCCATTGGCGTGACGAACTACACTCTCCCATAGTATCCGGATGCCGGCTTGCTTCGCCCGCTCGGGCAGTCCGTTATGTAGTTCAGATCGAGAATCTACGATGGTGACCTGGGCACCATTGCGTTGCAGATCCAGTGCCGTCTGATAGGCACTGTCATTGTTGGTGAATACGACAGCCTCTCGCCCAGGCAGAACGCCAAAACGACAAATATAGGTGCTGACTGCCGACGCCAGCAAAATGCCGGGCAGATCATTATTGCCGAATGTCATGGGGCGCTCATGTGCACCGGTGGCAAGAATCACATGGCGGGCACGGATCTTCCACAAGCGCTGGCGCAGTCCGGTTCGAGCCTGTAGCGGCAGATGGTCGCTAAGCTGTTCGCATACGGTCACAAAATTATGATCGTGATAACCAAAGGCCGTGGCACGGGTCAGAACCTGCACTTCAGGCATGCCGGCCAGTTCGCGAGCGATTGTCTGCACCCATTCAGCAGAAGACTGTCCATTGATCACGGCGGGACAACGCAACAGACTGCCGCCGAGCTGATCCAGATTGTCTACCAGAATGACCCGCGCACCGCCGCGACCTGCGCTGTGTGCGGCTGCCAGGCCGGCGGGACCGGCACCGACGACCAGCACATCACAATGCGAATATTTCTTTTCATATCGTTCCGGATCCGTTTCTTCGGGAACGGTTCCGAGCCCGGCAGCATCACGTATGTGTTCTTCATATTTGCCCCACCAGCGACGAGGCCACATAAAAGTCTTGTAATAAAACCCGGCTGGAATAAAGCGCGACAGGTACTGCATGAAGGCCAGCCTGTCGTTTTCAAGATCCGGACGGGCATTGACGCTGTTCGCGCTCAGGCCCTCATAGAGTTCCACCTCGGTTGCCCTGGCATTTGGCACATTATAGGGACCGGATTCGAGCTGCACGATGGCATTGGGCTCTTCCACACCCGCGGTCATGATCCCGCGAGGTCTGTGATATTTGAAGCTGCGTGCAACAAAGTGAATGCCATTTGCAATCAATGCAGACGCCAGTGTGTCTCCGGCATAGCCCTGATAGGTTTTGCCGTTGAACTGGAATGACAATGATTTGCTGCGATCAATGAGGCCACCGTCGGCCAGACGAAATGACTGCGTCATGCCTTTTCTCCTTGTACACCAGGCATTTTCCGGACGGATTTGAATTCGTAGCTGCGCGTGTCGCGTTCGGCAATAAACCAGCGACGGCAGCCATGCGTATGCACCCATTGCTCGCGCTGCACACCCAATGAATTCCTGCGCATGAATACATAGTCTCCCCATTCTTCATCACTCAGCGACTCGGGATTGCCGGGGCGGGCAATATCAGCCTCGCCGCCAAAACTGAATTCGCTCTCGGCTCGTTCACCGCACCATGGACATCGAATTAAAAGCATGATTTCTTCCTAGTGTGCAACTGCGGCGGCGCCGTGTTCGTCGATCAGGTGACCCGTGTAGAAGCGGT
>JAFAGQ010000146.1 GCA_023422555.1 Pseudomonadota bacterium | reverse complement strand
GCTGATTTTCATTCATTTGCATGCGCGCGTGCGCCAGTTCCCAAAATGAATTTGATGCAGAAGTACGAGACCCTGCATCACTCTTAGTAGATTTCACGATGCCCCCGTATAAGACAAAATTTCTGTTAACGAATTCTACTTCTCGTCCAGAATTTCGTTCAAGAGGGTACGGGTATCGTGTGCGAGGACCAGAGCGGTGCGAATTCACTATCCTATGTTAACTGCCTCTCACCTACCAGCTTCAACCACTTCGCCGCGCCGGCCAGTATAAATTCAAGGAACGCTGTTGGCAGCCCCTTCACTTCACCACAATCTGCGCATTCTTTGCGAGGTCGACCCAGAACTTGTCTTCTTTGGCCAGAAACGCGTCGAAGGCTTCCGGTGAGGCTGATAGCGAGGTTTCTGTTCCTTCACCGACCAGTGATTCCTTGACCTTGGGCTGGTGCATTGCAAAGGTGGCCGCCTTGAAAAGGGTCTGAACAACAGAATCAGGCGTGTTTTTGGGCACAAAGATACCGTACCAGAACGCCAGATTGTAATCAGGCAGTCCGGCCTCGCGCATGCCGGGAAGGTTTGGCACCAGCGCCGATTTTTCGCTGGTACTGACGGCAATGGCGCGCAATTTGCCACTGTTCACCTGAGCCAGAACTGACGGTGCAGTCCCAAAGCTCAGGTCGGTATCGCCGGCCATGACAGACTGAATGGCTGGCGCTCCGCCACGATAAGGAACATGCGTCATCTTTGTATGTGTCATCATCGTAAACAATGCTGCGCCCAGATGCGGGGCCGAGCCATTACCCGAGGTGGCATAGTTCAGCGAGTTGGGCTTTTCTTTGGCCTCTCTGATCAGATCCGCGACACTCTTGATATCGGTTTTTGTACTCACTGCCAGCACCAGCGGAGACGTCGTGATCTGGGTCACGGCTTTCAGGTCTTTTGCGGTATATGTCAGTCCTGGATTGATGGCCGGATTGATGGAAATGCTGCTGGGACTGGCAATCAACACGGTATAGCCATCTGGCGCAGCCTTGGCAACATAGTCCGCTGCGATGCTGGATCCCGCGCCCGGCTTGTTTTCTATAACGACGGTCTGTTTCAAGGCTTTGCTGAATGACTCGCTCATGATGCGGGCCACTGTATCGGCCGCACCGCCAGGCGCAAAGCCAACCACAAGGCGAATGGGTCGCGAAGGATAATCGGCAGTCTGCGCAATTGCCTGCACGCCGATTAAGCTCAGGCTGCAGGCCAGCGCAAGTTGAGTGATTTTCATGATTTTTGTCTCCTGAATATTCTGTATTGTTTATGCCGAATTGGCTTTTATGTTTAAGCTTTAATAATTCGCAATACGATTTTCCCGGCGTGCCGGCCAGCCTCCATACTGGCTTTGGCATCCGGCAGTTCATCGAAATCATATTGCTGGTCTACCTGCGGAATGATTTTTCCTGCCTGAAAAAGAGGAAGCACCTCGCTAATAAAACGCGGCAAGGCAGCTGCTCGCTGTTCTTTTGTGCGCAACTTGTTCGATACCCCGAAAAGCGTCAGGCGTTTGGCGTGAAATGCGCCCAGATCAAGATCACCGCGCAGATTCCCGTCCACATAACCAACAAAGGCGAGTCTGCCTTCGAATGCAGCAGCCTTAATATTCTCGGCAAAAACGCTGCCGCCAACCGCGTTGATGATCAGGTCGGCACCATGATTGTCTGTCGCAGCCAGCACGTCAGCAGCAAAATCTGCCGATCGCGTGTGCAGTGCAACGTCCAGCCCCAGCGTTTTCAATTTATCCAGCTTGTCTTGCGAACCGGACGTTCCAATGACTTTTGCGCCCAATGCCTTGGCAAGTTGCAACGAGGCTACGCCTACGCCGGAAGACACGCCGTTGATCAGTACCCATTCGCCCGCCTTGACGCTCCCCTGCAATACCAACATGTCAAATGCCACCAGAAAGGTCAATGGCAGGCAGGCTGCCTCTTCCCACGACAGATTCTCGGGTTTGGGCAATGCCTCAATGGCCTCCATCAGCGCGTATTCAGAAAACGCGCCGGGACAACGTCCCATAACCGCGTCACCCACCTTGAAGTTGCTGACATCTTTGCCGACGGCAATCACTTCGCCCGCGCCCTCTCCGCCGATCTGTTTCCAGCTGCCTGCTTTGCCATGCAGGCCATGCCCCAAAACGAATTCTCCGCGATTCAGACCTGCCGCGTGCATGCGCACCAGCAGCTGCATCGGACCGGGCTCCGGACGTTCCGTGTCGCGACATTCCAGATGCGTGTCGGTATCGGTCATTTGCATCCAATAGCTTTTCATTGTCATCTCCTCCTATTGCATCTGTAATTTATTTGCCGACAAATACGGGCTTGCGTTTTTCCATAAAGGCGCTGCGGCCTTCTGCATAATCCTGGCTGTCGAAACATCCTCGAATCAATGACGTGCAGCGTTCCATATCGACATCGGGAGACGACTTCAATATTTCAGCCGTGATTGCCTTACCGGCAGCGATGGTCAGCGGCGCATTATTGGCCAGGGCGCTTGTATATTCCTCAAGCAGAGCCGGCAATGCATCTGCAGTACTGACCCGCGATATCAGTCCCAATGCTTTGGCTTCTACAGCATCGATCCGGCGCGCAGTAAAAAACAGGTCTTTTGCCGCGCCCGGGCCGATCAGATTGACCAGGTTTTTCATGGCGGAGTAGCGATATCCCAGGCCCAGCCTGGCAGCAGGAATGGAGAACACCGAGTTGTCAGAGGCAATGCGCATATCGCAGGCAATCGCCACGTTGACGCCCCCGCCGATACAGTAGCCATTGATGCAGGACAGGGTCGGCTTGGGAAAATCCTGGATAGACGTCAGCGCATCCTCGGCCATGGCTTCATAGCGCGTCACAGCTTCCCGTGCCGCACGCATGTCTTCGAACTGGGAAATATCTGCCCCCGAAACAAAGGCTTTTTCTCCGGCGCCCGAAAAGACCACCAGACGTACCCGATCATCGCACTTAGCGAGCGACAGCAACTGCGGCACGGCTTCCCACATATCAACGGACAATGCGTTATGACGTGCGGGATTGTTGAACTGGATGTGCAATGTGGTGCCATCCAGCCAGGTCAGAACGCGTTCTGTGGAAGAGGTGTATTCAACTTGTGCCATCAATAGACTCCATGGGATTTCATCTGGGCAAGAACGGCATCGTCATAGCCCAGATCTTTGAGAATTTCTGTGGTGTGTTCCCCTCTCAAAGGGGCAGAACGAACGATATCGCTGGGCGTTCGCGTCAATTGCACCGGCTGGCCCACCATGCGCTGTTTGCCCAGC
>JAFAGQ010000113.1 GCA_023422555.1 Pseudomonadota bacterium | reverse complement strand
CTGCACCGCGCCCGAAATTCAGACTGAAGTCCAGTGCCTTGCCCATCATAAGGATGAGATCGGCTTCCTTCAGAAGCTGCTGCATATTGCCCAGTGAAGGATCGCGCAAACCTCTGGGACTTTCCATGGCAATTAATGGCGTTTGTAATGCGCCGGCCTTTTCATGCAGGCTACGAGCTCTGCTGGCGTTATTTTGAGGACCAAGCAGGATCAGCGGTTTTTCCGCGCGTGCCATCCGCTGCGCAATATCGTCAACGTCTTTTTCGGCAAGTGCCTGACGCTGACGCGTTGGAGCCGATCCGCGTTTTACGGTGATTGACTCGGAACTGGCCGTCAACAGATCAAACGGCATCGCCACATGAACCGGTCCCTGCCTGCCCGACAGGGCCAGTGTCATGGCTGAACACAATTGGGTATCGATATCTTCGAGACGGTTAAGACGCAGCGATTCCTTTACCAGCTTGCGGCTGATGTCAATCTGCTCAAGTTCCTGGAATGCCCCCATACCGTCCTGGGCAACCGGTGAATCGCCTGAAAGGACCAGCACAGGGCTCTCACCGAGCTTTGCGGAGAAGACAGGCGACAGGCCGTTCATAATTCCCGGTGCGGCCGTAAGCAGCGCAACGCCAACCTGTCCGGTCAGCTGAGCCCAGGCATCAGCCATGTAGACAGCCGCAGCTTCGTGTCGTACATGAACGATGCGAATGCCTGCATCAATACATGCATCGTAGACTGGCATGATCTGGTTACCGGAAAGACTGAAGATTGTCGTGATTCCTGCCCGCTGCAATGCGTCCGTAACGAGATGAGCACCTGACATATAAATCCTTTTCAAATTGACTATGTTGATTGTGATATTAAGCTACATCGGGCTGATACCTTGCTGCCTGATAATTTTTTTCCAGGAAACGGACTCTTTCTTCACCCGATCCTGCATATACCCCAGTCCAAGTGGCGCTACCGACACGCCGAGATCGCCGAAACGCTGCTGCAATTTACCTTCCTTGAGAACCGTCTCAATGCCGGTGGCAATCTTCTGCACGATAGCATCTGGCGTGTTCCGGGGAACGACGATGGCAAACCAGCCCTGAGCATCAAAATCTTTTCCAATCAGCTCCTGCACAGTAGGCACATCAGGCACAGCCCGGGAGCGCTGGTTACCTGTGACGGCCAGTGTCTTTACGTCGCGAGACTTGATAAATGGCATCGCTGCTGAGAGATTGGCCACCACCATCTGAATCTGCCCTGCCATCAGGTCGGTGAGCGCCGTATTCTCGCCACTATACGGGATATGCATCATTTTTACTCCGTCGCGTTCAGCAGCATTTCGGCGGCCATATGTGTCTGACTGCCAATTCCCGCTGAACCAAAATTGATCTTAGCACTATTCGTTTTGCTATACGACAGCAGATCACTCAGGCTATTGACTGACATTTTCTTATTGACAGCAACAACCATCGGGCCAATTGACACCATGCTTACGTCTTTGAAATCGTCGACCTTGTAGGGAAGGTTCTTGTACAGATTCGGATTAACCGTGAACATGCTTCCTGAAATCATGAGCATGGTGAGTCCGTCTGCCTTGGCTCGCGCCACCTGAGAAGCTGCGACGGCACCACCTGCACCCACCTTGTTTTCGACCACCACCGGTTGCTTCCACAATGTGCCCAGTTGTTCGCCGAGTAGCCGCGATATCACATCGGCCGTACCGCCTGCGGTGAAAGGCGCCACGATGCGTATTGGCTGCGTCGGCCACTCTTGCGCTGACGCAGCGGACGCGATGGTACAGGGTGCGACCATACAGGACGCAACCACACAGGGCCAAATACAGGAGCGCAGTGTCGTGCGCCAACCACGGCCTGAATTTTTTCTATTTCCATATCGCTTTGTTGCCTCCATCTTTGCCATCTCCTTGAATTAACAACTGAATGAATTAATCAAGAACTCGTCAGACAGGGTCGTCATTGATCGTTATTTGTCATCGCTGTGACTGCATCAATCCCGGATGATTATTGGTGTATTTTTATTTGGCGTAAAGCCAATTATTTTTTTAATAATTAAAATTTATTTTTAATTTCAGATATTGGCGACACGCTTGATATCTACGTTCAGTTCTCTTTTCATCCCAGCTGTGAAATTTTGCGTATCGGGATAAAATTTACCCCCGAAAAAATCTGCGCTGAAAAATCCGGGCTGAATTTCTCTGGCTGATAACGCTATCGGCTACGAAATTTATCCCGTAGTTTGCGGCTACAGGATTTGAGGATCGTATTGAGGACATATCCTTTGACATTGCGTTCCCGGTGTTATTTGTGATTTCTGATTAAACTGATTGGCGATGAAAATCTTTATTTGGGGCGTTATTGCCGGAGCTATTACCTGCATCGGTTTTCTCTTGTTTTTGCTCTTTGCTTACCCCTACATTGAGTATTGGGGCCCTTGTCCTGAACTGACAAAACAGGAAACCAAAGAGTTGATATTGAGGGATGCAACCACACCTCGCAAATTCTCCTGGGCCGATCGGGATGGCTATGACGATGTAGAATTAGTTGAAGATGAACCTGGCTATGGCGTGCTGGTGTATACAAAAAAAGAGGGAAAAAGGTTGTCCAGATACGCACCAATCGTCACATGTGGCAGCCTGGAATGGACTCAAGATCCTGATTTCAAGCCAGAGTAAGAAAATCCGGCTACGGCTGCAGATCTCGCGTTATAGTTCATGATATTGTTCCCCACGTTTAACCTTCCCGGACTACATCATGTCATACCACGCAGTTGCCGCCGCAGTCGGTCTTTTCGCACTCACCTTTCTGAGTCCGGGGCCGAATCTTTTTCTGATCGTCCAGACCAGTCTGTCACAGGGAAAGGTAGCGGGACTGGCGGCTGGGGCTGGCGTTGCTACCGGTGATGCGATATATGCGGCGCTTGGTCTGCTGGGTATGGCAACTGTCATTTCCACCAGCCATACCTTATTTTCCGCCATTCAAATACTGGGTGGCGCCTACCTTGTCTGGTACGGGCTGACATTGTTTCGACAGGCCCGGGGTCGAACCAAGGCTGTCCTGGGTTCGGCTGCTGCGCCATCTGCCGCTTTTGCCGGCGCGCACTTTCGGCGGGGAATGATTACAGATCTGGCCAATGCGCAGACGGTATTGTTTTTCGTGAGTATTTTCTCTGTCACCATCACACCCACTACGCCAACGCCCACCAAAGTGGGAATCTGGCTGGGCATTTTCCTGACATCACTGCTGTGGCGCTCAATCGTCGCGCTTGCGTTTTCGCGCCCACTGATACGGCGTGGTTTCATGCGAGTGCAATCCGGCCTGGAACAGCTGGTGGGTGTTGTGCTCACTGGCTTTGGCCTGAAGCTGATCTTCAACGGGTTTAGACCAAACTAAGCGAGTCCTTACTGACAGAAATTTTCTGTGTTTTGTGCTCCCGGCTGATCCAGCCAGGTGAACAAACCAGAGCATTTACTGGCAAACACACCCAAACATTTTTCGACGAACGAACCAGGCCATTTACCGGTAAATTTATCAACTGCGTCGAAAGACCCCGTCGTTCAGAGCGGGGATGTAAGACGCGAAATGCGCAGCATTTCTATATCCGAATGGCTTGCTTTTACACTTAAAACTGGATATAAATACAGTATATATGAAGCGACTCCAAGCATACAAATTTGAACTAATGCCCAATGGCCAGCAGCAGCGCCAAATGTGCCGCTTTGCTGGTTCATGTCG
>JAFAGQ010000104.1 GCA_023422555.1 Pseudomonadota bacterium | reverse complement strand
TTCAGTCATGCGACATCGTTCAAATGTAATAATCAGCGCGCCGCTTTTGCCTGTTCGGCAGAGACACCACCAAAGCTGTTACCCCAGCTGTTACGCACATAGGTGGCGACAGCAGCAACCTGCTCGTCGTTGAACTGTCCGCCCAATGCGGGCATGCTGTTAAGGCCGTGAATGATCGTGCTCAGCAATGCCGGTGCATTCGCAAGACGATCGAATCCTTCCAGCTTGGTCCCAAACGCGCCCTGGCCCTCTGCGCCGTGACAGGCTGCACACGTACTGCTAAAGACTTTGGCGCCTGCCGCCATCAGCTCTGGCGTCACTTCCACATTTTCTGATGCGGCCTGAGGGTGCTCTGCGGTTCCCAGCACCGATACCATCACGCCCACATTCTCAAAGCCCTGGCCATTCATCTCGCCAGGTTTTTTGTCGCCATCGAATCGATAGAGAGGCAAACCGCCGTAGCTTACCTGGGAGATACCTTTATCATTTTTTTCCGCCTTCAGCAGGCCGGGCAAAATATCACGTCCCAGCGGGCGGACTTCGGAAACCACAGGTTCCCAGCGCTTCATACAGGCGTCATCACATTTGGCATTGTCATTTGTGATTAACGTGTACAGGGTGCGACCTTCGGCATCCACCAGAAAAGGGGTCATCGTGTCACTTTCGCCTTTGGCGATCAATGTGGCTGTCGCGGAGTTCGCTTCTGTACCCTTCCCCTGTGCGTTGGTCGTTGCTGTTGCTGCATGTGCCAGCCCGGCAAAACCCAGGGCAGACGCCCACGCCACTGCAAGGGCCGTTTTTGTTGTGATCATTTTCATTACTTTTCTCTTATTGAAAACCTATGGAGTAGAAAATTTCCGGATTTAGTTTTGATGATTTGTCAATGATTTACATCAAATGTATTTAAATGAAATGATATTCCTTTAAATTAGCTGACACAACCGATGCGGCTGGATTTAACTGAATTGTCACTGAAAACAGATCAGCCTCAAGTGTGTTATGGCGCGCGAGCCAGGTCTGCAACGTCGCCCAGACGTTGACCCGTTTCGATTGCATTACAATTGAAATTTGTCATCGCCGATGTCATCTATCTTTTTATGCGCTTTCTAACTACTTACACAGGCGACTTCCATGGAAAACCTTGACGTTCTGGTGTTGCGCAAACTCTGTGAATGGCGTCGGGCGGGGAAAAAAGCCCTGTTGGCAACCGTCATTCGTACCTGGGGGTCATCGCCCAGACCTTTGGGCTCTGTCATGGCACTCTGCGAAGATGGCGCTGTGGTCGGCTCTGTCTCGGGCGGCTGTATTGAAGACGATCTGATTTATCGCTACACCGGCGGCAGCGATAAGGCGGTGCTTTCGGGGCCCTCCTCTACCTGTCGAGTGAAATACGGCGTCACCGCCGAAGAAGCATTCCGCTTTGGCCTCCCTTGTGGCGGCACGCTGGAAATATTGCTTGAGTTCAATCCGGAACCGCAGGCGCTTCAGGAACTGGTCTCCGCACTCGATCAGGGTACGCTCATGCAGCGTATCGTGCGCCTGGGAGACAGCACGGTTCAGCAGCATCCGGTAACTGAACCCCAGCCCATGCGCATTGATGAAACGTTTCTGAGCAACACATTTGGTCCCGAGTTTCGCATGCTGCTTATCGGCGCAGGCCAGCTCGCAGAGTATGTCGCCACCATGGCGCTGTTCAATGGTTTCGCGGTGACGGTCTGTGATCCGCGCATCGAATACCGAAATGGGTGGTCGGTTGCCGGGGTCAGCGTCGTGGCCGAGATGCCCGATGATGTGGTGACCGCCTTCAAGCCGGATAGTCGTACCTGTGTCATCGCGCTCACACACGATCCGAAACTGGATGACCTGGCCTTGCTTGAGGCCCTGGCGTCTCGTGCATTTTATGTGGGCGCCATCGGATCTCGCCGCAATAATCAGGCGCGCCGGCAACGGCTACAGGAACATTTCGGGGTGACAGACGCCCAGCTCCACAAACTGCGCGGGCCCATCGGTGTCTATATCGGCAGCAAATCGCCTGCCGAGATTGCGGTCAGTGTCATGGCAGAAGTGATTGCCGTCAAAAACGGTTTGATGCTTCCTGAAAATTTCGATGTCACGCACGCCAAGACGCATCCTTCGGAGTATTCCTCCTGATGCAGTTGGCTCAAAGTCCGGGAACCTCGAGCGCCGCGCCCGCTGTCGTCGCCATCGTGCTGGCGGCCGGCAAGGGAAGTCGCTTTGATGCCACCGGAGTCAAGTGTAAATCTGCGCAGCAACTGCCCTATGGCACGCCTATGATCCGTGCCGTCTGTTCAGCTTTGCTGCAACACATTCCTGATATTACAGTTGTCGTTGGAGAGCACGAACAGGTCATTCGCGATGCCTTGGCGCAACTGCCAGTCAAATTTTTACATTGTTCTGATGCCCACAGCGGGATGAGCGCTTCGCTGCGGCATGCCATCGCGTTAAGCCCAGCGGCAACGGGCTGGCTGATCGCGCTTGCCGATATGCCATTTGTGAAGGAAGATACAATTGCAAAAGTGGTGTCTGCATTGCTTGGTGGCGCCCGCATCGTGCGTCCCGAATATGACGACAAACCAGGGCACCCGGTGGCCTTCGCCACTGAGTTCAAAAACGAGCTGCTTGCTCTTGAGGGCGATGAAGGCGCGCGTGCTGTCATCCAGCGGCATCGCGACGCCCTGACGCTCGTTCCCGTCAACGACGCCGGGTGTCTGATTGATATCGACACGCCGGCGCAATTGCAGGAGCATACGGGCCGATAAGCCGCCCGCATTCTCCATTTCCCACTCACGCTTGCCTGAGCTGATTCCCGATGGGCAGATCACGAATCCGTTTGCCGGTGGCAGCGAAAATGGCGTTGCACAATGCCGCTGACACGGGTGGCGTTCCCGGTTCGCCAATGCCGCCCAGGGGAGCATCATAATCCTTTGCAGGAACCAGATGCACATGAATCTCGCGTGGGGCACCCATCATGGATGTGATACGGTAGTCATGGAAATTGCTCTGTACCGCCGCACCATTCCTGAAGCTGATTTCACCCATTGTCGCCAGACTGATGCCCATGACGGTGGCGCCCTCGATCTGTGAACGGATGCGTTCGGGATTGACCTGAGGCCCGCAATCCACCGCCACATCAACGCGTGGAATAGACAGCTCTCCCTTGTCCGATATTTCGACATGCACGACCGTAGCGACATAGGTGACAAAGCTGTAGTGCATTGCCAGTCCCATGGCCTGTTGTTTGCTCGCGGTCTTGCCCCACCCGGCGGCTTTTGTGACGACTTCGATCACATTTCGCATCCGACCGGTGTCTACCGGATACAACTGGGGTGATTCGTCATGGTTCCATACATCGGACAGTTCACCAGGATCGATACGACGGGGCGGACCAATCAGATCCAGCAGAAAATCGCGATGATCTTTGCCCAGTTCTGCGGCCATCTCCGCAACGAATGACTGAATTGCAAACGCGCGCGGAATATTGGAAACAGAGCGGAACCAGCCAATTCGGGTATGCGCTTCTGCGGGCGGGTTCTCCACGCGTACATTGGGTATGGCAAATGGCACATTGGCCGCGCCCATACCCAGTTCTCCGGCCGATTGAATATTTGTCTTGGCAAACGTCGAACCAATGGTTGGCGCTGCACTTCTATGCAGCCATGCCGTGACCTTGCCCTTGTCATCTATCGCCGCTTCCAGATGCTCAACAGACACCGTGTGATAATAGGAATGCTGAATGTCATCTTCGCGTGTCCAGGTCACTTTGACGGGTTTGCCGCCCATGGCTTTGGACAAAAGCCCTGCCTCGACCACGAAATCCGGTTTGGACTTGCGACCGAAACCGCCACCCAGCAGCGTCTGATTGACCTTGACGTTCTCGGGCGGCAATTCCAGCCACTTGACCAGCATGTCATGTGTCGCCTGCGGCGCCTGAACACTGGCCCAGGCTTCACATTTGCCATCAACAATGCGTACCGTTGCAACAGGCGTTTCCATCGGTGCCTGCGCCAGATGCGGAATGTAATATTCGGCCTTGATATGCTTATCGGCCGATGCCATGGCCGCCGCGACATCGCCATCATTCCTGACGGCTTTCTCGGCGGGCTTGCGTACAGATTCTTCCAGCGACTTACGAAACTCCGCTGAATCATAACCGGCATGCACGCCACCGTCCCATTCAATTTTCAGAGCCTTGCGACCTGCGATGGCTGCCCAGGTATTGGTCGCAATCACAGCGACTCCGCCCAGCGGATTGAACATAGCCGGCGGCGGCGAACCGGGAATGGTTGTCACTTTGACGACTCCAGGCACCTTCAGCGCTTCCGTATCGTCTACCTTGATCAGCTTCCCGCCGAACACAGGCGGTCTTGCCACGACTGCATAAAGCATACCTTCAAGTCTGATGTCCTGGCCGTATTGCGCGCGACCTGTGACAATATCCTTGCCATCTGCCAGGTGCGTCTCCCCTTTTCCGATATAGCGAAATGCGTCGGCCGATTTGAGTTTCAGGGTTTGAGGTGCCGGCACCTCCAGACTGGCGGCCTTTTGGGCGACTTCACCATAACCCAGCTTGCGGCCACTCGGTTTGTGGACGAGTTCATGATTGCTGGCTTCCACTTCTGATTCGGGCACCTGCCACTGACTGGCTGCGGCGGATACAAGCATAGCGCGGGCGGCAGCACCGACGCGTCTCATGGGCATGAAGAAATGACGGACACTTCGGGAACCGTCTGTGTCCTGATTCCCGAAGCGTGTTTCTTCGGCCCAGGCCTGTTTGACGGTGACCCGGTTCCAGTCCGCATCCATTTCATCTGCAATAACCATGGGAAGACTGGTGCGCACGCCCTGTCCCATTTCTGCCCGATGACAGAGAATGGTTACCGCCCCATCGGCGGCGATGGCCACAAAGACCAGTGGATTCTCAACCGCGCCATGCGGCATGGAGTTGACCCCATATTTCCTGGGTGCTTTCTTCTCTTCGCCCTCCGCAAAGGAACGTACTGGCAGGCCGACAGCCAGGACCAGTCCGCCAAGCGCCATCCCCTTGAGCATCTTACGTCGACTGATATTGCTGATGTTGGCGTCGGCAGCCGCCATCACAAATGAATTTTCACGAATATTCATTTTGCACCCCGTTCCTGCGCAACGTTCTTGATCGCGCTACGAATGCGTGTGTAGGTGCCACAGCGACATAAATTCCCGCTCATGGCGGCATCAATATCGGCATCTGAAGGGGCAGGCGTTTTCTTGAGCAGGGCCGTGGCAGACATGATCTGACCAGTCTGACAGAAACCGCATTGCGGTACGCCCATTTCTACCCAGGCTTCCTGTACTGCCTTGCCTGTTTCATCATCCGCCATTGCCTCAATGGTGACAATTTTCTTGCCCTGGGCGGCAGAGATTGGCGTGACACAGGAGCGTATGGGCTCGCCATCCAGATGCACCGTACAGGCGCCGCAGAGTGACATGCCACAGCCGAACTTGGTGCCGGTAAACCCCAGATGATCGCGCAGTGTCCATAAAATCGGCGTATCGGCGGGCAGATCAACCTCGTGCCTGTCTCCGTTAATTTCAAGTGTAATCATTGCAGTATTCCTTTCTGTTCATTGACCTACAGGGAACCAATTAACTGCATCGCCTTGTCACTGCTTTGGACACAGTCAGACCAGCCTTCCACCTGAATTCGAGTATAGCAAGTCCTGGCGGTTTGTGATCACATTTATTTTTATGACAGTCGCAATATTCACTTGCTGCACTTCACGCACGCAAACTCGCCGACACGCCGAGCAGTGGCGTGTTAACTGCGGCTGGACAAAGAAGTTTGATAATGACAGCTTGAAGAAAACGACAGCTTGAAGAAAACGACAGCTTGAAGATAACGACTTGATAACGACAGCTTGAAGAGAACGACTTGATAATGGCGAATTGAAAACGTCGAATCAAAAAAGCGCGGATCGTCATGCAGGACGAACCGCGCCTATCAGATCTGCGGACCGCGACGGGCAGCCCGCGTTCACAACATCAGATCAAAAGAAGCCCAGCGCTTTCGGGCTGTAGCTTACCAGCAGGCATTTGGTCTGCTGGTAATTGGAAAGCGCCATTTTATGAGTCTCACGACCAATGCCGGACTGTTTGTATCCGCCAAATGCCGCATGTGCCGGATACAGATGATAGCAATTGGTCCACACGCGACCTGCTTCAATGCCACGACCCATGCGGTAGGCACGTGAGCCGTCCCGTGTCCAGACACCGGCGCCAAGACCATAGTATGTGTCATTAGCGATTTCCAGCGCTTCGTCTTCATCACGGAAGGTTGTGACCGATGCAACAGGCCCGAAAATTTCTTCCTGGAAGATGCGCATATCATTTTTGCCTTTAAGCATCGTAGGCGACACATAGTAGCCGTCTTCCAGGCTTTCGACCCGATTGCGCTGCCCGCCCGTCAGGCAGCTTGCACCTTCACCGCGGCCAATATCGATGTATCCCAGGATTTTATCCAGTTGCGCCTGCGATGCCTGCGCGCCAACCATGGTATTCATATCCAGTGGATTGCCTGTCTTGATTTTCTGAACCCGGTTGATGGCTTTTTCAATGAACGCATCGTAGATCGATTCCTCGATCAGGATGCGCGATGGGCATGTGCAAACTTCACCCTGATTGAGCGCAAACATGGACAGACCTTCCAGCGCCTTATCAAAGAATTCGTCAGTCTGATCCATCACATCTGCAAAGAAGATATTCGGGCTTTTGCCGCCTAGCTCTACGGTAGAAGGAATCAGATTGTCGGCGGCGGCATGCAGAATGTGTTTGCCGGTAGCGGTTGATCCGGTGAAGGCAATTTTGGCAATTCGCTTATTGGTGGCCAGCGCGTTACCGGCTTCCTTGCCGTAGCCATTCACAATATTGATGACACCAGGAGGGAACAGATCACCGACGATTTCCACCAGAACCAGGATGGACGCGGGCGTTTGTTCGGCAGGCTTGAGCACAACGCAGCAACCCGCAGCCAGCGCTGGTGCCAGCTTCCAGATGGCCATCAGAATCGGGAAATTCCATGGAATGATCTGACCCACAACGCCCAGCGGTTCATGAAAATGATAGGCCACCGTGGTGTTGTCGATTTCTGAAATGGTGCCTTCCTGTGCCCTGATGCATCCGGCAAAGTAACGCAGATGGTCGACGGCCAGTGGCAGGTCGGCGGCCATGGTTTCACGCAGAGGCTTGCCGTTATCTATGGTTTCGGCCACTGCCAGCACTTTCAGATTCTGCTCAATGCGATCTGCCATTTTCAGCAGCAGATTGGATCGCTCTGTCGCGGAGGTCTGACCCCATGCCTTGCGTGCGGCATGCGCAGCATCTACGGCGCGTTCCACGTCATCTGCATTGGAGCGCGGAACTTCGCAGAACACCTGTCCATTCACAGGTGAAATATTCTGGAAGTATTCGCCTGAGACCGGCTCTACCCATTTTCCTCCAATGTAATTGCCGTACTTGGTCTTGTAAGGATAATCAGTATCAATGCCGAACTGTTTCAAATCGGATAGATTCATTTTTTCATCTCCAAGGTATTTGTTTTTGAACTGGCGGCGGGCTTCAAATCCCGGCGCTTCCCGGTTTCTTCAGCAAACTTCATGCCAGGCCCTTAAATGCCGGATAAATTGTGATTTGGAGTAGAATGGTTTTCATGCATGGCCTGCGACACGCAAAACAAAACGCAACGTGTCGCAAATCACGACAGCAAACAGGCAACACAATTGTCATTTGCCTGTTTTTGCGACACTTCTGGAGACAAAGATGTTGCATCAGTCCCTGAACTCTGCCGGCATCGCGCAGCCAAACGTTTTGATCCAGCGTTCCTGGGAGCGCTGTGCCAGACATGGACGTGAGCTGGAAGACGAACCCGTTCTTCTTGATCGGGCCGATCTGAATACCCGTATGGATCAATATGCAAGCCTGCTGCAGGCGGCCACGCCGCAAATTCAGGCCGCGCTTGGGCTTGTGACGCAGGCGCAGGGTATCGTTCTGCTTTCAGATGCCAGTGGTGTGATTCTGCAGTCTGCCGGCAATAATGCATTTCTGAATAAAGCCGACCAGGTTGCGCTCCGACCGGGCGTCAGCTGGGCAGAAAATTTGCGCGGCACAAATGCAATAGGAACGGCCCTTATTGAAAAAGCGTTTATTCGCGTGCATGGTCAGGAGCATTTTCTTTCCCGCAATCGCATTCTGAGTTGCCATGCAGCGCCTATCCGTTCGCCGCGGGGCGAGATTCTTGGCGTTCTGGATATTTCAGGGGATGCACGTAATCTGCCGGAATTCACAGGTGAGCTGGTACGAATTGCTGCCAGCCAGATTTGCGCAGACATTCTCAATGGCGCGCCAGACCATGTGGCCAGAATACAGCTTCAACAGGAACCGGGCCCATTGAACGCCACAAGCTGCGGCACCTTGCTTATTGCGGATGGGCAGATTGTGGGCGCTGACGAAAGGGCCGTCGCGCTGCTGGACACCAGCTATTCTGCGCTGCTTGACGGACCGGCTGAGCGCTGGCTGCCACATTGGAATCGGTTGCATGCCGAACCGGCGATCACTTATACCGCAGACGGCACGGCCTTCTACGCGGCGCTTCACACCGAGCGCAGCCTGATCGGAGCAGGCCGTAGCGCCAGCTCGGCATTCTCTCGTAATACGGACGCTGGCCTGTCGTTTCCTACGCTTGCAAGATCCTCGACAACCCCATCAACCGGGAACAGTCGCCAGGCTGCAGCCGCATTTGACGTTGCGCACACTGCAAATGATGCGCATGAATTGAAAAACACATTCTCAAAAGGCCGACGCACAGCCGAATCTGCCGAAGCGCTGCCCAATCTCGCTTCTGATGTGCAAGACATGCTCAGGCAAACCACACTTGCCATTAACGCGGATCTGGGTGTGCTATTGCTGGGCGAAACCGGTACCGGCAAAGAAGTGTTTGCACGCCATCTGCATGCACGCAGTCGCTGGGCTGATGGGCCGTTTGTTGCCATCAACTGCGCCGCCCTGCCGGAAAGCCTGATCGAAGCGGAACTTTTTGGTTATGAGTCTGGCGCCTTCACCGGTGCACAGCGCAATGGCTCCAAAGGACGCCTGCGGGATGCCAATGGCGGTGTACTGTTTCTGGATGAAATCGGCGATATGCCATTGCAATTGCAATCCCGACTGTTGCGCGTATTACAGGAGCGTGTTGTACAGCCGCTGGGTTCCGATAAAACATGGCCGGTTCAGTTCGGCCTGATCAGCGCAACCAATCAGAATTTGCACACACTCAGTTGCGAAGAGAAATTCCGGCAGGACCTGTATTATCGAATACAGGATCATCAGGTTCACCTGCCTCCTGTGCGTACACGCACTGACCTGCGGGCCTTTATCTGCGCCGAACTGCGACGTCATGAAAGTTCGCCAAGCCTGATATTCGATGATAAAACGCTGGATCTGCTTTGCGCGTATCAGTGGCCCGGCAATTACCGACAACTTCGCTCGGTTCTGAAAACCCTGGCTGCGCTTTTGCCTGCAGGAAGCATCATTCGTCCCGAATCGTTACCGAAGCATGTTCAGTACATGCTGCAAATACAGCCTCTATCGGCAATCGAATCGCTCGGTCAGACGCCTGATACGGGAGACTGGCAGAACAGCTTCTCATCACCATCGTCATCGACGCCGGAATGGCATGCAGCAGCGACCCATGCCCGGCAAAACAGTGTGCCGGATATGAGTATCAAAGCGCTTCAGCGCCAGCATATCCGCCAGACACTGGAGAAAAATCGCGGCAACGTGAGCAAAACGGCAAGAGAACTGGGTTTGCACCGAAGCACCGTCTATCGGCAGTTGGCTGATAAAGAACCAAAAATCCATTAAAGACCTGGCTGCGATTCACGCTGATAGGACACTGTTTGCAGTCATATCGCTGATATTTCAGACAGCCAACATTCGTACGGTGTGTAACGACACATTCAGTCGCTATGCTTGCGTTCGTCCTGAAAGACGGTTTCACGCAGCGCAGCAGAGAGCCGACAGGTCATGCCGTATCTCCCCTTGCAGAATGTCGCATTCGCCTATTTACCGGCCAGATGCGTATGCGCATACTGTGGCTGACGATCAATCATTGCAAGAGGAAGGACCATGAAAATCGCAACCGGAATTTCGCCCTGCCTGTGGTTCGACACAGAAGCGGAAGCTGCTGCGCAATTTTATACAGGCATTTTTCCAGATTCGCGCATTACACAGACCACCCATTACCACGGCGAGCGCGTGGCCGAGGTCAGTGGCAAGCCGGAAGGAACTGTGCTCACCGTGACTTTTGAACTGATGGGCTTCCCAATGACAGCCCTCAATGGTGGCCCTATTTTCAAATTCAATGAAGCCGTTTCCTTGCAGGTGCACTGCGAGACACAGGATGAAATCGATACCTATTGGGCAGCCCTTGGCGAAGGCGGCGACCCGCAAGCCCAGCAATGCGGCTGGCTGAAAGACAAATTTGGGCTGTCGTGGCAGATTGCACCTGCAATCATGGGTGAACTGCTTACCACGCCGGAACGCAGCAAACGCGTACTGGATGCGCTGATGCCCATGAAGAAACTGGACATTCAAAAGCTCAGGGAAGCGGCTGACAGCGCGGCGAATTCGTGAGGACTTGTTTCACTGATTCCCTTTACCTGACCGCTGTCATGCGACGCCAGGCGGCATTTCATTTCACTTATCATTAAACGACTATTTCCGAACCGGGAGACGACACCATGAATCAGACTTCAGTTATTCCCTATCTGTTTTTTGGCGGGCATTGCGAAGAAGCCCTTGAATTCTATAAAAAGGCGGTGAACGCAGACGTTGGCATGATGATGCGGTTCAAGGACAGTCCTGAGAAACCACCGCCAGGCACGGTGCCTGAGGATTTCGACAACAAGATCATGCACACCAGCTTTCGCATCGGTAACACAATTATCATGGCGTCCGACGGATGCGAAACCGGAGACAAAGACAGTGGCTTCTCCGGATTTTCCCTGTCCATCGTTCCAACCGATAAAGAAGACGCCGCCCGTATGTTCAATGCGCTGTCCGAAGGCGGCACCGTGACCATGCCCCTGGGAGAAACATTCTTCTCGCCATGCTTTGGCATGCTGAAAGACCGGTATGGTCTGGAATGGATGGTGGCTATGCAGCCCGAAGAGGCGCCCGCTCAGGCGTGAGCATGACCCGAACTGCGCCTACCGCCAGCTACCCATGTCCGCCGTCAATGCTTTGAATAGACAGACTGCCTTTACGCCAGCTTGCTTCCGACTGTATGATCTGTCCTCTGAATGAGACAGATCACGGGAGTGCAGCATGAAGAAAACGGTATTAATTACCGGCGGTGGTCGCGGCATTGGCGCGGCAACTGCAATATACCTGGCGGCCAGGGGTTATGGCATTTGCATTAATTATCACAGCAACGAGAAAACCGCTGAAGCCCTGGTGACACGCATCAGGGAAGAATTCAACGTCCCGTGCATTGCCATCCGTGCAGATGTCTCACAGGAAGACCAGGTCGTAGAGCTCTTTGCCGAAATGGATGAAGTGCTGGGTCCGATAACGCATCTGGTCAACAATGTTGGCATTCTTTTCAAGCAGATGAAAGTCAGCGAGATGGACGCAGAGCGCATCAATCGTACGCTTATCACAAACGTGACCAGCTACTTTCTGTGCAGCCGCGAGGCCATCAAACGCATGGAGCCCGGCTGCGCCATCGTCAACGTCTCGTCTGTCGCATCCCGCACCGGCTCGCCCGGAGAGTACGTTGATTACGCTGCTTCCAAAGGTGCCGTCGACACGTTCACGCGCGGCCTATCTCTGGAGCTCGCCCCCAAGGGTATTCGCGTCAATTGCGTCAGACCTGGCTTTATCTATACGGATATTCATGGCGATGGCGGCGAGCCCGGTCGCGTGGATCGCGTGAGCCCGCAGATCCCGATGCTGCGCGGCGGCCAGCCCGAAGAGGTCGCCTCAGCCATTGGATGGCTGCTGTCTGAAGATGCATCCTACGTTACGGGGTCATTTATTGATCTTGCGGGCGGCAGATAACAGCGCAAACATGTTACCGTATAGGTTGTTACGAATCAGGAGGTGAAACAGTGCTTGAACGGTATGCGACAGGTTCGCAGTCCCTCCCGCCCAGCGGGAAACAAAGGGTCAGTCATCAATTCCAGACCAG
>JAFAGQ010000359.1 GCA_023422555.1 Pseudomonadota bacterium | reverse complement strand
TTATGTCAGACACCCCGTCAAAACAGCGCCCGCAATATCGTAATATCGATGTTGCCCAGATTACAAAATACCACCTGCCGGCCGCCGGTAAAGTGTCTATTTTGCATCGGATCAGTGGCGCTCTGCTTTTTCTCAGTCTTCCCATTATCCTGATCCCGCTATTCGCAGCAAGCGTGGCTTCGCCGGAAAGCTTTGCATCACTGGGCAGCGGAGCAGGTGGCCTCATTCTCAAACTCATTCTGCTTGTGCTGCTGTGGGGCTTTATGCATCACCTGTGCGCCGGTATCCGTTATCTGATTCTTGACCTGCATATTGGCATCGACAAGGTCAGTGCACAAAAAAGCGCCGCCGTGGTTCTGGGCGTCAGCCTGGCGCTGACACTGGTGTTCGCCGTTAAAATGTTTGGAGCAATATAATGGCTAAGGAACTGGTAGGTACAAAACGCCTGGTTGTGGGTGCCGGGTACGGTATCAAGGATTTCATCGTTCAGCGTATTACAGCCGTTATTCTGGCTATCTATTCAACGGTCTTTCTGATCGCTGCGCTGTTTACCCCCATTAATTACGAATCCTGGAAGGGTTTCTTCACGTTCTCCTGTTGGGGGCTGCCCCTGGGGCAGATCGCCGCGACGCTGGCCTTTTTCTCGCTTGCCTGGCATGCATGGATCGGCGTACGCGATATCTGGATGGATTACGTCAAACCCGTTGGTGTTCGACTGACGCTGCAGGTTCTTACTATCCTGTGGCTGATCGGCGCCGTCCTGTATTTCGCTAAAATTGTCTGGAGTTTATAAGCCGTGGTTGCTATCAAATCATCTTTACCGCGCCGCCAGTTTGATGTAGTGGTCGTGGGTGCCGGCGGGTCCGGTATGCGCTGCTCCCTGCAATTGGCACAGGCCGGATTATCCGTTGCTGTTCTTTCCAAAGTTTTCCCAACCCGTTCTCACACCGTTGCCGCCCAGGGCGGAATTGGTGCTTCGCTGGGCAATATGAGCGAAGACAACTGGTATTGGCATATGTACGATACGGTCAAGGGTTCAGACTGGCTGGGTGACCAGGATGCCATCGAATTCATGTGTCGTCAGGCGCCTAACGCCGTTTACGAGCTGGAACACTTTGGCATGCCGTTTGACCGCAACGCGGACGGCACTATTTATCAGCGTCCCTTTGGTGGTCATACCGCCAACTTCGGTGAGAAGCCTGTACAGCGCGCCTGTGCGGCGGCTGACCGTACCGGACATGCACTGCTGCATACGCTATACCAGCGTAACGTGGCTGCCCGCACTCAGTTCTTCGTTGAATGGATGGCGCTGGATCTGCTGCGTAACGACGAAGGCGATGTGGTTGGTGTCACTGCCCTGGAAATGGAAACCGGCGAGATCTACATTCTCGAAGGTAAGGCGGTTGTGCTGGCAACGGGTGGTGCAGGTCGTATCTGGGCTGCCTCAACCAATGCATTTATCAATACCGGCGACGGCCTGGGCATGGCTGCCCGCGCTGGCGTCTGCCTGCAGGACATGGAGTTCTGGCAGTTCCACCCAACCGGCGTTGCCGGCGCAGGTGTGCTGATTACCGAAGGTGTCCGGGGTGAGGGCGGTATTCTCCTGAACAAAGATGGCGAGCGCTTCATGGAACGTTACGCGCCAACCCTGAAAGATCTGGCGCCGCGCGACTTTGTGTCCCGCTCCATGGACCAGGAAATCAAGGAAGGCCGCGGTTGTGGTCCCGATGGCAGCTACGTGGTGCTCAAGCTGGATCACCTGGGCGCCGACGTGATTAACAAACGTCTGCCGTCCATTCGCGAAATTGCTATCAAATTCGGTAACGTGGATCCTATCAAGGAACCTATTCCCGTTGTGCCTACCATCCATTACCAGATGGGCGGTATCCCTGCCAATTACCACGGCGAAGTGGTTACCTGGGAAAACGGCGAAGAGAAAATCGTCAAGGGTCTGTACGCGATTGGTGAATGCGCCGCCGTTTCGGTTCACGGTGCAAACCGACTGGGTACGAACTCACTGCTGGATCTGGTGGTCTTCGGCCGCGCTGCAGGTAACCGGATTGTCGAATCTCATCTTGAGCGTCAGATGTCGCATCAGGATATTCCCAAAGAATCACTGGATTTCTCACTGGCCCGCGGCAACGAACTGGAAACGCGCAAAACCGGCGAAAAAGTACAGGATGTGGCAAACAGCATCCGCACGTCCATGCAGCGTCATTGCGGTGTGTTCCGTACACTCGAACTGCTCAACGAAGGTGTTGGCCAGATCGACGAACTGGCAGAGCAGGCCAAACACGTCAAGTTTGACGATAAATCCAAAGTGTTCAACACAGCGCGCGTAGAGGCGCTTGAGCTGGCCAATATGACCGAAGTGGCACGTGCCACGATCAAGTCGGCTGCCAATCGTCACGAGAGTCGTGGTGCCCACGCGCTGGATGACTATCCGGAACGCGATGACGTGAACTGGCTCAAGCACACGCTGTGGCATTCTGCCGACGGTCGTCTCGAATACA
>JAFAGQ010000297.1 GCA_023422555.1 Pseudomonadota bacterium | reverse complement strand
GCTCAGCTTCGCCTTGGCAACGTTGTTCAGTGAAACCGGTGCGTCAGGATCAGCACCATAAAGCGTAACCTCGTTGGTAGGTGTGAATGGATCGTCAGATTCCCTTGCCCGGAAGCTGCTGACGTTCTGCGCACCGGTGTACCGCAGTGGTGATGGTGCTGCAGATACTTCAACGCGTGATACGCCATTTTCCTGTGTCACGGTGACACGTGTACTGTTGTTACCAGCCACGAAATTCACGCGAGATCCAGGCGTAACCTGACCTACTACGCCGTTAGCATTGCCGATTTTCCATCCGGCGCTGGCAAGGTTCTGCACCTCACGCAGCTGACCCACATTGACGGCATCTGTCAGATCTGTACCAGCAGCCACATTGGTCACTTTCGCACCGCCGGCATTGATACCAGCAGAAGTTACAGAAGGACCTCCAGCAATGGTCAGGCCATTATTGTCAATACGAGTATTACCCGTAACGACGCTATTGACTGACAACTCGTTGGCAAGACCAAATTTGACGCCATTACCGGATTTGCTGACCACAATATTGCTGTCAGAGGCAGCGAAGTCAACAGTATCACCAGGTGCAACATTGCTGCTGTCTGCGCCATTTGCTGTCAGGTTCCAGCCTCTGCTTGCAACACCAGAGACAGTGTTGTAGACAGATTGCAGCTGTTCCTGCGTTGCGGCCTTACCACCAGAGTAAGTGGCGTTCGCATCAAATGTGACGTTTGTCAGGCCGGAAATGGTACCAGCACTGCCATCCACAGTCACAGGGTTCTCATCACCAACGTTCAGCGTTTTGGCCAGGCTCAGCTCTACACCCTCAGCCGTGGCCTTGCTCAGTACATTGCCATCGCCTTTGACGTTGATCGTATCACCAAGCGCGAAGGTGTTGGATGTGCTGCCATCACCAAACTTGAAGCCTTTACCAATCTCGTTATTGATATTGGTAATTGCAGTCGTGTGATCTGCAATAGCAGCGGCATTACCAGCAATAGCGGATTTGTTATCAGCAATCGCTGTTTTGTTGCCTGCTACCTGCTCGTTGGTATCAAACAGCTGAGCACCAGTGACCGCGTCTTTGCTGTCTGCGCTCAGATCGCCTGCAGCAACGCCGGTGACTTTTTTATCGCCTGCAGCAATACCCGCTTTTGTTACGGATGGGCCGTCAGCGATAGACAGGCCGTCGTCGTTCAGGGTCGTGTCGCCAGTTGTTACGCTGGAGAATGCAAGATCCTGGGCCAGGCCGATCTTGATGCTGTTGCCTGTTTTGCTGACAACGATCTTATCGCCATCAGCGGAGACGTCAACCGTATCGCCTGCCGCAATTTTGGAGCTATCTTCACCATTGGCTGTCAGGTTCCAGCCTTTGCCGACTGCCTCGGAGAGATTGGTGATCGCAGAGGCATTATCAGCAACCTTCAGGTTGGTCTCATGTAATTGACCACCGGTTACAACTTCCTTGCTGCCCGCACTAACATCTCCAGCGGCAATGTTGGTGATTTTCTTGTCACCAGCATTGATACCAGCGCTGGTAACGCTTGGACCGTCAGCAATTGTCAGACCATCGTTATTCAGCAGGCTATTGCCTGTGGTAACGCTGGTAGCGGTCAAGTCGCTGGCCAGGCTCAGCTGTACCCCATCAGACGTGGTTGTGCTCAGCACATTGCTGTCACCTTTGACGTTGATCGTATCTCCAAGTGCAAACTTGTTGGAAGTGCGACCGTCACCAAAGTTGAAGCCTTTTTCAAGCTCAGCATTGACGTTGCTAATTGCAGCCGTGTTACCTGCAATTGCAGTCTTATTGTCAGCAATCGCAGCTTTGTTAGCACCGACCTGCTCGTTGGTCTCATGCAGCTGACCACCTGTGACGGCGTCGGTACTGCCTTCGCTCACATCGCCAGCAGCAACGTTAGAGACTTTCTTGTCGCCTGCGTCAATACCAGCTTTGGTGACACTTGGGCCATCTGTGATGGTCAAACCGCTGTCATTCAGAGTCGTATCGCCTGATCTTACGCTGTCAAACGCCAGATCCTGTGCAAGGCCGATCCTGATACTGTTGCCTGTTTTGCTGACAACGATCTTGTCGCCTTCGGCGGAGACATCAACCGTATCGCCCGCAGCAACTTTGGAGCTATCTTCGCCATTAGCAGTCAGGTTCCAGCCTTTTCCAACGGATTCGCTAAGAGTAGAAAGCGCGTTGGTGTTGTTGGTGATTGCAGCGGCATTTGCAGCGATGGCATCCGCATTTCCAGCGATGGCCGATGTATGATCAGCAATAGCCGCTGTGTTGGCAGCGATCGAAGTGGTGTGACCAGCCACTGTTTCGTTCGTTGCGAACAGTTGTCCACCAGTCACCACGTCCTTACTGTCAGCCCTCAGATCACCAGCAGCGATGTTGCTGATTTTCTTGTCGCCTGCATCAATACCTGCGCTTGTAACGCTTGGGCCACCAGTAATGGTCAGACCATCGCTATTGAGCTTGCTGTTGCCTGTAGTCAGACTATCTGCTGTCAGATCACTAGCCAGGCTCAGCTGCACGCCTTCAGATGTGGCTGTACTCAGAACATTGGCGTCACCCTTGACGTTGATCGTATCGCCAAGTGCGAACTTGTTGGATGAGTTGCCATCACCGAAATTGATTCCTTTGCCGATCTCGGTATTAGCGTCGTTAATGGCGGCCGTATTGCCTGCAATTGCAGTCGTGTTATCTGCGATAGCGGCTTTGTTACCGGCAATCTCAGCTTTGTTATCGGCAACAGCCTGATTAGTCTCATGCAGCTGACCACCTGTGACGGCGTCATTACTACCTTCGCTCACATCACCAGCAGCAACGTTAGAGACTTTCTTGTCGCCTGCGTCAATACCAGCTTTGGTGACACTTGGGCCATCTGTGATGGTCAGACCGCTATCATTCAAAGTCGTATCGCCTGATCTTACGTTGTCAAACGCCAGATCCTGTGCAAGACCGATCTTGATGCTGTTGCCTGTTTTCTTAACGACAAAAATACCGCTATCAACAACGATTAATGGCGAACAAGAGACGGAATTTGCGGATGACGCAAGGCAAATAATGATCGGGTTAACCAAAAAACGTTACGAATTATGACTTAATAGATTTCACAAGTAAATTGTGGAACTGACAAGAAAGCATAACTATCCTGACCAGGAAACTCGGTTTGAACTAGGAAATTCGTGCACGGATTAAAGAAATGTAAACTTTGATAAGTAAGCTATGCCATTTAGTAGGCTTTTAATCGTTAAAACAATGACATATGAAATAAAAACTTCACTTTTTATACCCGAAATCCGCCAATGGCTTTACAAATGTAAATTTGTTTTATTTTTTCCATTAAATGTCTGACGTTAGCAACATTTGGCGTATTTAGCGTACGTTTTTTGAAAAAGTAAATTTCTTTTGAAATATTGCTCGAAGAAAATCGATGACTTTTCGAGGTTGAAAGTATCGGTTTTTTCGTACCTGAATGCATGCTGGGATTTGATCAAAAATACCTCAGGTATTTTGAGGTTCAGACTCTGTTGTACTGCAGGACGATGTTCTTATATTACGAATAGAATATAAAATTCATCATATAAATGTAACTTAACGTAATTATAAAATTTTGCGGGATTTCAGCACCGATTGCGTTTAATTCAAGCCTTTAAATATCAGTTTCGACACTATGTAATTCTTTATTTCATTTGTGATCGGAACGTGTTTCGGGTGCGCAAGTCTGCGGCTGGAATTAAACTCGGACGCGAGCTGCAGCAACGCAAGTTCGCAAAGAATCACAGCAGGTCTGATAACAACCCCCAAGGAGGACTCATCATGGCAGTCAATTTTCTACGTCGCCGCGCAGTAATAGCCACGCTGGCATTATCAACAGTGCTGGCCGCATGCGGCAGTATGCCT
>JAFAGQ010000295.1 GCA_023422555.1 Pseudomonadota bacterium | reverse complement strand
CATAATGAGATTTTCTTAGACTGCGCCAGACAATCACGGCCCAGTCTTTTTTATTCAGGGTTGGTCGATGGTGGAAGACGTCGCCCGCAACAACGTCAATTTTTTCCAGTATGCGCAGGCCGCCCTGTACGATCATTCTGAGTTCGAGACCGGGTCGGCCGCGCAGGCGCGCACCAAGGGGGGCGCCAGCAAGCAGTATTTTACGTGCAAACGCCGTGCATTCCTGCATTAATTGGGGCCACCGGGTATTCAGTTGCGAACTGGAAAGATCATGATGACTCATGCCATGTGCTGCCAGCCATTCTGAGGGAAGGTAAAAGCGCTGGCGTGCCGTGTCAATAGCAATATCCTGCCAGAAGTTGACCAGTTGCAGACCCGTACAGATATTATCGGAAAGCCGCAGGGATTCTTCATCAGCCGCATCATACAGATGCAGCAGCAGGTTTCCTACAGGATTGGCTGAATACTGACAATACGCAAGCAGGTCAGCTTCGTTGCGAAACGGCTTATGGCTGACATCCTGCGTAAAGGCCAGCAACAGGTCATGCAAGGGAGTCACTGGCAGGGCATGTGTTTTGACTTCGCGCTGCAGATCCAGAAAAATGCGGGCTGGAACATTTTCAAATTGCGTAGCGGTAAAGTGGCTGGCCTTCATATGGAGCAGGGCACTGTCAAACGCCTTCAAAGCAGCCAGACGTTCTGCTGCAGGGGCATCGCCTTCATCGGCAATGTCATCGGCACGCCGCGCAAAGTGGTAAATGGCCGTGACGGCCGAACGCAGCGGCTTTGGCAGCAGCAGCGAGGCTACAGGAAAGTTCTCATAATGGTCAACGGACATGAATACGCGCTAATGTGATCAAGCAATGATTATAATTTACGCTGATCGTTCCAGTATGACCAAATTGAACTGTGGAGCCACACCATGCCGCGTCCCATTCGCGCAGTGATATCACTGCCGGCCATGACACACAACCTGAGCATTATTCGTCAGTATCTTGACAACGCAAGGGAGGGGTCGGCAGCAGCGCGTGGCGGGGAGCACGTACAACCATCCGGAAAAACCTTTATCTGGGCTGTCATCAAGGCCAATGCCTATGGTCATGGCCTTGAGAACGGAATTTGCGGATTCGCACAGGCCGACGGCCTGGCCATGCTTGATCTGCAGGAAACCGTCAGATGTCGTGAGGCGGGTTGGACCGGCCCGCTGCTGATGCTGGAAGGTTTTTTCCAGGCAGAGGACCTGCCTGTCATGCAGGCAAATCGCGTGATGAGCACGATTCATCATCCGGAGCAGATTCGCCTGTTGCAAAGTGCCACGCTGGCCACACCGCTGGACGTTTTTCTGAAAATCAATACCGGGATGAACCGCCTGGGCTTTGCGCCACAACAGTTTGCGCAGGCCTACCAGGACCTGCTTGACTTGCAGTCTCAGGGCAAAGTCGGACGAATTGGATTCATGACGCATTTTGCCGATGCTGACGGCGCCCATGGCGCGGTAGATGAACCGGTGCAGCGTTTTCGCGACACAGTGGGCAGCAATCCGGGCAGCATCAGTTTGTGCAACTCTGCGGCCATTCTGCGTTATCCGGAGCTGGGTATCAGCGGAGAAGAAAATTGGGTACGGCCGGGCATCTGCCTTTATGGATCCTCGCCGTTTGCCAGCACTACGGGCGATGAGTTTGGGCTGCGCCAGACCATGACATTGCAGGCCCGCCTGATTTCCATTCAGCATGTGCAGGAGGGCCAAAGCGTTGGCTATGGTTCCACCTTTACAGCGCCGCGGGATATGCGTATTGGCGTTGTTGCTTGTGGTTATGCCGATGGCTATCCGCGTAGCGCGCCTTCGGGTACACCCGCCTGGGTCAATGGTGTGCCAACCCAGCTTGCCGGGCGCGTCTCCATGGATATGCTCACTATCGATCTGGACCCCGTGCCTGACGCGGCAGTTGGGGACTGGGTAACACTATGGGGCAATAATGGCCCGCATATCGACGAGGTTGCGGCATCGGCAGGTACAATTGCCTATGAACTGCTGTGTGCACTCGCGCAGCGCGTTCCGGTTCATGTCGAACAACCAGGAGAGTCCGTTGAAGAATAAATGTGTTCTCGTTACCGGCGCCACCAAAGGCATCGGATGGGCAATCACGCGCCGTTTGAGCGATGCGGGTGCTCACGTTATCGGTATCGCCAGAAATGTCAGTGATATCGATTTTCCGGGCTTTCTTTATCAGTGTGATCTGAATGATGCCGGCCACACCGAAGAGATTCTGCGGATGATCCGCGAGAAATATCCGGTGGATGCGGTTGTGAACAATGCCGGTATCATCCTGGTGGAGAATCTTGGCGAAATCAATCTGTCTTCGCTGTATCAGTCTTATGACGTGAACCTGCGCGCCGCCGTGCAGGTTACCCAGACCTTTGTCGAATCCATGAAGGTCAGACGGGAAGGCCGGATTATCAATATTGCCAGCCGGGCCGCGGGCGGCAAGGTCGGGCGTACCAGCTATTCGGCTGCCAAGGCGGCGCTGATCGGCTGTACGAAAACCTGGGCGCTGGAACTGGCCGAATATGGCATTACGGTCAATGCAATTTCACCGGGGCCCATAGAAACGGAATTTCTGCGCAAGGGGCTGCCGGCCGGCGGCGACGAAGAAAAGCAGCTGCTTGCCCGCGTGCCCATGAAACGGCTGGGCAGGCCGCAAGAGGTAGCAGCTGCGGTGGCGTTCCTGCTTTCGGATGAAGCATCCTTCATTACCGGGCAGAATCTTGGCGTGGACGGTGGTGCTTCCTTATAAGACGAAGCATCAGAATAAAACGCCATTGCGCGCCCACAACTCAATTTATCGTTCTTTCAGGGACAACAGGAATCAGATCGCGGTATGGCAAAAGTAAAAACGGTGTATGTATGCCAGGAATGTGGTGGGATCAGCGCCAAGTGGCAGGGCCAGTGTCCGCATTGTCAGGCATGGAACACCATGACGGAAACGGTAGAGCGCCCGGCTGCGGCGGCTCCTGCCAATCGTTACGCACACCTTGCCGAGGCCGCACCGGTACGTAATCTGGCCGACATTGAAGCCCGGGATACGCCAAGGCAACCCACGGGACTGTCCGAGTTCGATCGTGTCCTGGGCGGCGGCCTGGTTCCCGGTGGCGTCGTTCTTATCGGTGGTGATCCGGGCATCGGCAAATCCACGCTTCTGTTGCAGGCACTGGCTTCACTGTCACGCACCACGCCCGTCTTATA
Organism: Pseudomonadota bacterium; assembly: GCA_023422555.1. GTDB lineage: Bacteria > Pseudomonadota > Gammaproteobacteria > Burkholderiales > Burkholderiaceae_B > Advenella. The sequence goes on along the minus strand of JAFAGQ010000295.1, from coordinate 7,965 downwards.
CATCACGGGCGAAGAGTCGGCAGAGCAGGTCGCATTGCGGGCAAAGCGACTGGATCTGGCCACGGGAGCCATTCAGCTGGTGGCTGAAATCCAGCTCGAAAGCATTCAGGCGGCGCTGATGCAGCATAAGCCCGCCGTGGCGGTCATCGATTCCATACAAACGCTTTATTCCGGTGAAATGTCATCGGCACCAGGATCTGTGTCGCAGGTGCGCGAATGCGCCGCACAGCTGACCCGCATCGCCAAGCAAACGGGCATTGCGCTTGTCATGATCGGCCATGTGACCAAGGATGGGACGCTGGCCGGGCCGCGTGTGCTGGAGCATATCGTGGACACCGTACTGTACTTCGAAGGGGAAACCGATTCTTCCTATCGCCTGATTCGCGCCTTCAAGAACCGTTACGGTGCGGTCAATGAGCTCGGTGTGTTCGCCATGACAGACAAGGGACTCAAAGGGGTCAGCAACCCATCTGCACTCTTTCTGTCGCAGCACACGGACAATGTCCCGGGGTCCTGCGTGGTCGCTACCCAGGAAGGCACGCGGCCGCTGCTGGTCGAGATACAGGCCCTGGTTGATACGGCCCACGTCCCCAACCCGCGTCGATTGACGCTGGGTGTGGATGGCAGCCGGCTGGCCATGCTGCTGGCGGTGTTGCATCGCCATGCGGGTGTCGCCAGTTATGATCAGGACGTTTTCGTGAATGCGGTTGGTGGCGTAAGGATTACGGAAACGGCCACCGATCTGCCGGTACTACTGGCCATTCTGTCGTCGCTGCGAAACAAACCGCTGCCCAAAGGGTTGTTTGCGTTTGGCGAAGTTGGGCTGGCAGGTGAAGTGCGCCCGGCACCGCGTGGACAGGAACGACTGCGTGAAGCCGCCAAGCTGGGTTTCAGCGTGGCACTGATTCCCAAACATAACGCACCAAAACAGCCGATAGAGGGCCTGGAAATCAAGGCAGTATCGCGCCTGGATGAGGTGCTCGACCTGATTCGCTGATCGCATGATCAATGGGGCCTGCTGCTGCAGTCCGAAACACGAAATACGAAACACGATATACGTAATCTAACCCGATAGCCGTTGACTCACAGGCGTCAGCGCGATAGTCATGTAGCGGTGGCAGGATCGATGCCGACTCATGCAAGTATGAGATGGAAAGCATGGATTGGTATCTGAATATTCTTTTGTTTGTAAGCCTTGGCGCCGCCATTGGGTTTGTTGGCGCCATTGTAGGCATCGGGGGCGGCCTGATTGCCATTCCCATGCTTGCACTGGTTTTTTCCATGCCGCAGCAGCTGGCACAGGGTACGGCATTGCTGATGATTGCGTCGAATGTGGTACTTACGCTCAGAAACTATCACAAGCGTTCACCCATCGATTTCAAAAGCGTATCCATCGGTGTGGCGGCTAACGTTGTGGCCACCCATCTGGCTGCTCTGGTCGCACAGGATATTAGTCCGGTATTATTGCGTAACCTGTTTGCGGTTTTTCTGGCCTCGGTGGCGACCTTCTATATCTGGCAGACGCTACGCAAGGGCAGAGCACCTGCAGTTCCCGACGCACCGGTAAAACGACATGTGGGTTTCCGGCAATATATGATGATGGGCATTCTGTCAGGCGCAATCGGTGGTCTTTTTGGCGTTGGTGGCTCGCTGATCCTGGTTCCGACCATGACGGTTTTCTACGGACTTCGTCAAACGGCCGCCCAGGCGATGGCGCTTTCCATGATTCTGCCGGGTACACTGGTTGCCCTGATCACTTATTCCTGGCATGGCAACACAGACTGGACGGTAGGCATCGCACTATCGGTCGGCGGCATGCTGATGATCCGTCAGGGTGTCAGGCTGGCCTTTTATCTTCCTGAACGCACACTCAGACTGCTTTTTGCCGCCGTGCTCTATCTGACCGTGGCATTGCTCGTTCTGAAATAACCTTTTGACTGCTGGAGATTCTGTTGACTGCACTGGCAATATGGCAAATGGCATGGCGCCTTTTCCGGCGTGACTGGCTTTCCGGCGAACTGCGTCTGTTGGCACTGGCGCTGGTTGTGGCCGTGACGGCTGTCTGCAGTGTCGGCTTTCTGGCAGACCGGGTCTCAGCAGGGTTGAAAGACAATGCCGGCCAGGTGCTGGGTGCTGACCTGTTGTTCGAGTCCGATACGCCCATCGAACAGGCCGTGACCGACTATGCGCATGACCTGGGGTTGAAAACCGCCAAAACCTGGCAGTTTCCTTCCATGGTAAGTTTTGAAGAAGGCTCGCGACTGGCTTCGGTGAAAGTGGTATCCGATGGATATCCGCTAAAAGGCGCAGTCACCCTGCAGGGTAATGACAGCAGGCAGAGCGTGCAGGCGATTCCACCGGCAGGAACCGTCTGGGTTGATCCGGCATTGCTGAGTCAGCTCAACGCGCCGCAGAGGGCCAGCCTGCGCGTGGGCGCAAAAACGCTGACGGTCGCCGCGCTCATCGAAAATGAGCCCGACAGAAATATGGCATTTGTCAATATTGCCCCTCGCCTGATGATGAATGAGGCTGATCTGCAGGCGACGGGTCTGCTCGTGCCAGGCAGTCGGGTCAAGGAAACGCTGCTGCTGGCCGGCGACGCGGACGCAATAGCCTCAATGCGTACCTGGCTATCGGCCCGGCCCGCCAAGGGGCGTCAGATTATCGGCACCGATTCTGCCAGACCCGAGATCCGTGCTTCGCTGGATCGGGCAGAGCAGTTCCTGTCACTCGTTTCAGTACTGACCGTCATGATTGCCAGCGTTGCCATCGGTCTGGCAGCCCGGCGGTTCTCGGCGCGACATCAGGACGGGCTGGCTGTGATGCGCAGTCTTGGCGCCACGCGAGGCACTGTACTGCGACTCGTGGCCATCGAATTTCTGTTGATTGCTACGGCGGCCTCTGTGGCGGGTGTGATTCTTGGTCTGGGCCTGCATTATCTTCTTATCCATTTTCTTTCTGACCTCATTCCCGCCAGTCTGCCGCCCGTGTCTGTTCGACCCGGACTGGCGGGTCTGGCAACGGGCTGGGTACTGGCCTTCGGATTCTCGGTGATTCCTGTCCTGCAACTGTCCCGCGTGCCGCCGCTCAAGGCGCTGCGACGGGATCTCGAGGTGGGTACGCGCCGGCCGCTGCTGATGGTTGCTGTAGGCATCGTAATCTGGTTCCTGTTGTTGCTGCTTCATACTGGCAACATGACGCTGGCACTCATCAGTGCCGGCGGATTTATTGTTGCCATGCTGGTGTGTGCAGCCTTCGCCTGGGCGGTTCTGCGTCTGCTGGCGCAGCTTCGTCACAAACTGGTGACACGACCCGTTCTGCGGTTTGCTCTGGCCGGCATGGTGAACCGCCGCGGCATGACAGTCATCCAGATATGCGCGCTGACCCTGGGGATCATGGTCATTCTGCTGCTGGGGCTTTTGCGTACCGATCTGCTCTCTGCCTGGCAGAACAATCTGCCTGCGGATGCACCAAACCGTTTCCTGATTAATATCCAGGAAGACCAGAAACCCGCCCTTGAAGTGCTCTTCCGCGAAAACGGGCTCAAAGGCCCGGTGCTGGATCCCATGGTAAGAGGGCGTCTGATCCGTATTGGTGATCACGATGTCGATCCGTCCAGCTACGAATCCGAACGCACGCAGCGGCTGGCCGAAAGAGAGTTCAATCTCTCCTGGCTGCATACGTTGCCCTCCAGCAACCGGATCAGCGCCGGCCGCTGGCTCAATCCCGACGCGGCCGAAGTCTCGTTTGAAGATGATCTGGCGCGCCAGCTGGGCGTGAAGCTGAACGACGAGGTCACTTTTGATGTGGCTGGTGAAGCCGTCACGGCAAGGGTTACCAGTCTGCGAACGGTGAAATGGGATTCTATGCAGGTGAATTTCTTTGCCATCCTGTCGCCTGCGGCGCTCAGGGATAAACCGGCTACGTGGATCACGGCATTCCATCTGCCTGAAGAAAAGGCTGGTTTCACACAGGAAGTGGTGCGCCAGTTTCCCAATATCACTGTATTCGATGTCTCTGGCATTCTGCAGCAGTTGCAATCCATTCTGGACAGCGTGACGGTTGCCGTGCAGTTTCTGTTTGTGTTTACGCTGGCTGCGGGCATTGTGGTCCTGGGCAGCGCCTTTTTATCTACCCAGGACGAGCGCATCTATGAAGCGGGCCTGTTGCGCGCCATGGGGGCGACGTCAAGGCAGCTGGATCAGGCACAGCGCAGCGAACTGATTGTCATCGGCGTCATATCCGGCCTGCTTGCAGCGGGCTTTGCCATACTGATTGCGCGACTGCTGGCCCTGCGTGTTTTCGATATCGATCTGCAAACGGGCGTGGTGCCGTGGATCAGCGCAGTGGCGCTGGGGCTTGTTGCATCGTGGATAGGGGGTAAAATGGCATTGCGCGGCGTCAAAACAGCGCCACCACTGCTTATTTTACGGAGTGCCGAATAATGGCAAGACTAGTCAATATCGTTGAGAATCTGGATACCACAGTCACTTTCTACGACCAGATTGGTGCAGAGGAAGGACTGCGGACGCTGGTCAACCGTTTCTACGATCTGATGGACCTGGAAACCGACTTCACTGCATTGCGCGCCACGCACGGACCCACTCTGGACAGCGCACGCGAGAAACTGTTCCTGTTCCTTTCGGGCTATCTTGGTGGACCGGACCGGTATATCGAAAAATACGGTCACCCCATGCTGCGCGCGCGTCATTTGCCGTTTTCCATTGGTATTCAGGAGCGGGACGAGTGGGTAGCCTGCATGGGACGCGCCATGATCGATTGCGATGTCCCGGAACCGCTGCGTGAGCATCTGCTGCACTCCTTTTTTGGTGTTGCCGACTGGATGCGAAACAAAGATGGCTGATTCCCGTTTCAACAGTGACCACCGACCCTTGCGACAGCAACATCAGGGCATTCGTACCCATCCGGATTTTCCGGTGCCTGCGCGCATCGAGATATTTACGCCCCGAACCTGGGGTGAGAAGGCACAGAAAGTGTCTGATGGCGGACGCAATACCGCCTGGTACGTTGCCACGCCCTGGGGCGACGCCGTTCTGCGGCATTACCACCGCGGCGGACTGATCAGGCACTTTGTGGATGAACGCTATCTGTGGGTTTCAGAAGAGGCCACGCGTTCATTCGCCGAATTCGAGCTGCTTAACGAACTACATGCCCAGGGACATCCGGTGCCGCGAGCCATGGCGGCGTGTTATCAGCGTCAGGGCATCACATATCGCGCAGCCATCATGACCGAGAGACTGCAGAACACCGTGTCGCTGGCTCAGGCCATCCGTCGCGCCGGGCCGGCGAGCATCGAACTGGTCGCGCCGGTTGCGGCTGTCATACGTAAACTGCACGATAGCAATGTCTATCATGCCGACCTGAACGCGCATAATATTCTTGTCGACAATGACCAGAAAATCTGGCTCATAGACTTTGACAAATCCACGCGTCGGGTCATGTCTGCAGCCCAGAGACAGAAGTCGCTGGAGCGGCTTGGACGGTCTTTGCAAAAGCTGCTGGGTGATCAGGGTGTGATATTTTCTGGACAGTTGCAACAGCAATATCAGCAAAGCGGAAAAAATCAATGACCGGGGCAGAAAATGCCTTTATTATTCATTTTTTTCACAAACTCATTTAGGGAACTGTCATGAAGCTGTCCTTAGCCCGCCGTCTCTTTCTGACCGTTACGCTGGCCGTCACTGCTGGTGCCGTTCATGCTGCCGAAGACAAGGTGTTGAACGTATATAACTGGGCAGAATACACTGCACCAGACACGATTCCGGGATTCGAAAAGCAGACCGGCATCAAAGTTCGTTACGACACCTATGACACCAATGATATCCTGCAGGCCAAGCTGCTGACCGGCAAGTCAGGCTATGACGTGGTGGTTCCCTCTACGCATTATGCTTCACGCCAGATCGAGGGCGGCCTGTTCCAGAAGCTGGATAAATCCAAAATCCCCAACTGGAAGAATCTGGACCCTGCCATCATGGATCTGGTTGCTCAGGTGGACCCTGGCAACAATTATCTGATTCCCTGGGGCTACGGCACCAATGGTATTGGTCTGAATGTGACCAAAGCACAGGAAATTCTGGGTAAGGATGCCGATCTGGGCAGATGGGAAACCCTTTTCGATCCTGAAAATGCGAAGAAAATGCAGGCTTGCGGTATTTCCATTCTGGATGAAGCCGCGCAGGTGTTTCCGGCCGTGCTGCATTATCTGGGCAAAGATCCTAACAGCAGCAATCCTGAAGATTACCAGGCCGCCATGGACGTGCTCAAAAAAATCCGTCCCTATGTCCGACAGTTCAGTTCTTCAGGCTATATCGACGAGCTGGCATCCGGCGATCTTTGCATGGTTTACGGCTTCTCCGGCGATGTCATGATCTCGGCCAGCCGCGCCAAGGAAGCGAAGAAAAATTACGTTATCGACTATTACATTCCCAAAGGCGGGGCGCCCGCGTGGTTTGATACCATGGCTGTGCCCAAGGATGCACCACATCCTGAAAACGCCATGGCTTTCATCAATTACATTGAAGAGCCCAAAGTTCACGCGGCAATTACCAACAACATGTTCTATCCCAATGCGAACAAGGCTGCGCGCGAATTCGTGAACAAGGAAATCGCCGAGAATCCAATGATCTATCCCGACGCGGATGTCGCCAAAACTCTGTTCGTCATCAAGGCGCAACCAATCAAGATTGCTCGTCTGCAAACACGCTTGTGGGCGGAACTCAAGTCAGGGAAATAAGATGACCGAGGGGTATGTGTCAGTGGCTGACAGCGATGCCGATGAGTTCGTCAGACTGATTGATGTCGTCAAAATTTTCGGTGATACGGTTGCGGTTCGGTCGGTGAATCTGACCGTCAGGCGGCACGAAATTTTTGCGCTGCTTGGCAGCTCCGGTTGCGGCAAGTCCACGCTATTGCGCATGCTGGCCGGCTTTGAGGAACCCACCTCGGGCAAGATTCTGCTGGACGGCATGGATCTGACCGGCATTGCGCCATACCGCCGTCCGGTCAATATGATGTTCCAGTCTTACGCGCTGTTTCCGCATATGACCGTGGAAGCCAATGTGGCTTACGGCCTGAAGCAGGAAGGCGTGGATCGTCAGGAAATTCATGATCGCGTCTTTGCAGCACTGGACCTGGTGCAGATGGCGGGATATTCCCGCCGCAAGCCCTCGCAGCTTTCCGGCGGTCAGCAGCAGCGTGTGGCGCTGGCCCGCAGTCTGGTCAAGCGACCCAAGCTGCTGCTGCTTGATGAGCCCATGTCGGCACTGGACAAACAGATCCGTCAGAAAACCCAGATCGAACTGGCCAGCATTCTGGATCAGGTCGGGGTGACCTGCGTGATGGTCACCCATGATCAGGAAGAGGCCATGAGCATGGCCAGTCGCATTGCCGTCATGACAGAAGGGCAGATTGTGCAGTGTGGCACACCCCAGGATGTCTATATGTTCCCGAACTCGCGTTTTGTCGCGGGTTTCATTGGTTCCACCAATATCTTTACCGGTACCATCGTCGTGGATGAACCCGATCACATCGTGATTGAAAGCGATGAGCTCATGCGACCCATGTTTGTCAATCACGGTGTCAGCGAGCCGTTGGGCATGGAAGTCTTCGTGTCCATCCGTCCCGAGCAGATTCGCGTACTTATCGATCAGCCTGACGATGAAACCAATGTCGGTCACGGCATCGTGACACATGTCGCCTGGATGGGGCGTTACACGCTTTATCAGATCCGCCTTGACTCCGGCAAAATCATCGAAGCCAGTGTGCCAGGCATCGGACTGAGCGAGGAAAACGCGCCGGGTATTGATGACGAGGTCTTCGTTACCTGGGGACCTGATAGCGCAACGGTATTACCCTCATGAAAAACCTGCACACCTTGCGGCACTATCGCCCGGATCAGCGCTTCTGGGCCATTCTGCCGCCCTATGCCTGGCTGGTTCTATGCCT
>JAFAGQ010000280.1 GCA_023422555.1 Pseudomonadota bacterium | reverse complement strand
TGATCAATCAGACCGAGAAGCAGCTGGCACGTCATATTGTGGACGATGCAGATCTTGCCGATGCCGGCGTGATCTTCGGTACAGGGTTTGCACCATTTACAGGAGGACCGATTCATTACAGAATGAGTAAAGGCGGAGAATGACAGTAAACACGGGTCACGGCAACACAGACCCAATATTACAAATGTGATACCGGCAGGTGTTGACAGAAATTCTGCTGCCGGTATGGTCAGTTATATATTCAGGATGGACGTATGAAGAGACAAACATATAGACTGCAGCGGACACTGTTAAGCGCGGCAATTCTTGGAACAGGTCTGACCGGCATGGGTGCAGTGCACGCTGCCGGCTTCAACCTGCTGGAACAAAATGCGAGTGGCCTGGGCGTAGCCTATGCCGGCAGTGGCGCCGTGGCGGAAAATGCCTCGACAATCTACTACAACCCGGCTGGCATGACGAATCTGCCAGGAGTGAACATCTCGCTGGGCGCGAACTATATCATTCCTTCGTTCCGATTCAGCAATGATCGCACCTCTCTGCCTGCTGCTTTTGGCACATCCAATGCACAGTTTTCCGGCGCGACGCTGGGTGATGAAGGCAGTAATGCGGGCGGCGGTGCACTCGTTCCCAATGCCTATGTGTCATGGCAGGTATCAGACCAGCTTTTCGCCGGTCTGGGTATTGGCGCACCGTTTGGCCTGGCAACCGATTATGGCGATGGTTTCATGGGACGCTATCATTCCAAAAAATTTGAAATTGAAACAATCAACTTCAATCCTTCGCTCGCCTATCGCGTGAACAACAGCTGGTCTGTCGGTGCCGGAATCAATATCCAGCACATCAAGGCCGAATACGAAAAGAGTACGGTTGTTGATATGCGCAGCCAGGTCGCCGGCGCTGTCACGCAAAGATATATTGCCGCTGGCGTTCCTGCGCAACAGGCTGCCGCCATGGGTAAAGCCGTGGGCGATCAGTATGGCCCGATACTGGATGGCGATGCGAAGGTAAAAATGAGTGACACGGCTGTAGGCTGGAATGTTGGTGTGATGTTCCATCCCACCGAAGACACTCGTGTAGGTCTGTCCTACCGCTCGCGTATCAAGTACACGGCCAAAGGCGATACTGACGTGGACATCCATCGTCCTTCCGCCGCCATGATTGGCGCGATGCCGGCCCAGCTGCAGGAAATCTATGGTCTGGTTCCTGCTTCTCTTACGTCCACCTCATCGGCCAGCGTAACGCTGCCCGATACCGCACTTCTCAGTATCTATCAGCGGGTCAGCCCCCGCTGGGAGCTTCTGGGTGATGTGCAATGGACTGGCTGGAGCAGTCTGCCCGAACTGACCATCAAGAGCGATACCCTGCCGACAGCAACGCTGGATCTGAAGTTCAAAAACTCATGGCGTATTGCCGTGGGTGCCATGTATCAGGTCGCTCCTCAGTGGAAACTGAAAGCGGGTGTGGCATGGGATCAGTCTCCGGTTCGCAGTGCCGAACACCGCCCTGCCTCACTGCCGGATAATGATCGCTACTGGCTGTCTATCGGCGCCCAGTATAAGCCTTCAGAAAACACATCAATTGATGTGGGCTACAGCTACATGTTCCTGAAAAAATCGCATATTGATAATACCAATAGCGACAATCTCGCGCAGTACGGGCGACTGAGTGGCGACATCAAGGCCAACGGCCACATCTTTGGTTTGCAGGTGTCTCACCGCTTCTGATCCGGCGTATCGCCTGAGACAGAGCCAGAGCATTACCCGTTCCGTTGAGGCGGAACCGGTAATGCTCGCGCCAACATGATAACAATGATTGCGGAGACCACTATGAAACCGAAAAATCGTTTGACCCACAGCCTGACCTCCCTGGTTCTGGCGTTCACTTTGCTTGTGACAGGCTCCATCGCATCCGCCCTAACGGTAGACGGTCACAGCGTGCCGGATACCCTGCAGGTCAATGGTACGCAGCTGACACTGAACGGCGCAGGAATTCGCAAAAAAGTGATATTCGACGTTTATCTTGCCGCCCTGTACACTGACAGGCAGACCGAACAGGCCCAGACGATCCTGAACAGCAGCGCAACCCGGGCAATGCGGCTGGTGCTGTTGCGGGATATTGATGGCAAAACCCTGGCTGGCGCGCTCAATGACGGGCTGCGCGATAACACGAACGACAGTCAGTGGCAGGCGATCCAGTCCTCGGCCAATGCGTTTACTAACCTGCTTCTTAAGCATAAGAGCCTGAAACGTGGCAGTGTCGTGGATATCGTCTTTCAGGGACCCCGCGTGTCCGTTAGTGCAATGGGCGACCAGCAAGGCGCTGTCAGTGATGCCACGTTCGCCCGTGCACTGCTTGCCGTGTGGATTGGTAACAAACCCGCGCAGTCTTCCCTGAAACAGGCACTGTTGGGTGGAGACTAATGACCAATGGGTGGGAACTGATGACCAATCGGTATTTGTCTGGCAGTATGCACGCATTTGCCGACCTCCTATTTGCCGAACTCCTACTTGCAGGATGAATTATGGAAAAAATCTGGCTAAAAAATTATCCCAAGGGTGTGCCCGCAGAGATTGATGCGGATGCCTATTCATCGCTGACCGAGCTGTTTGATCAATGTTGTGAGCGCTATGCCGATTCCACGGCTTATATTTCAATGGGCCAAACGCTAAGCTATGCGCAACTGCAGCAGCAAGCCCGCTGTTTCGCGGCGTGGCTGACGTCCCAGGGTGCGCAAAAAGGAACGCGGGTTGCACTCATGATGCCCAATATCCTGCAGTACCCGGTCGCCATTTTCGGAACGCTGCTTGCCGGTTGCGTCGTAGTCAATTGCAATCCGCTATATACCGCACGTGAACTGGAGCATCAGCTCAAGGACTCGGGTGCCGAGTTCGTGGTTGTTGTGGAAAATTTTGCGCATACCCTGCAAACGGCTCGTGAACACCTGCCCGCCCTGAAACACATTGTGGTCACTACGCTGGGCGATTTGCTGAGTCCCTTAAAAGGATGGGCCCTGACGCTGATTGTGCGTCATGTGAAAAAAATGGTGCCCGCGTGGTCGCTGCCGGGTCATCTGCGCTTCAAGGACATCATGAAGAGCAGCCGCGCAGCAGATTTCAAACCAGTCTCGCAGACGCATGATGATATCGCCTTTTTGCAATACACAGGCGGAACCACAGGCGTTGCCAAAGGGGCAGTCCTGACTCACGGAAATATGGTGGCCAATCTGTGTCAGGCCTACTCCTGGGTCAAGCCCTATGCAAAATCCGACGGTACTGACTTTGTTGTGACCGCCCTGCCGCTCTATCATATCTTTGCACTGACGGCCAACTGCCTGACCTTTATACGCCTTGGTGCAACCAACCTGCTGATTCTGAACCCACGCGATATTCCGGCCTTTATCAAGGAACTTCGCAAATATCCGTTCACGGCGTTCACAGGCGTGAATACCCTGTTCAATGCACTGCTCAATAATCCAGCATTTACTTCTGTTTCCTTTAAAAATCTGACGCTGACACTGGGCGGAGGGATGGCAGTGCAGCGCCCGATAGCCGAGCGCTGGAAAAAAGTCACCGGCAAACCACTGACACAGGCATATGGCCTGACCGAGACATCGCCAGCAGTGACCATCAATCCCATGGATCTGCCCGATTTTAACGGTGCGATTGGCCTGCCGGTGCCTTCCACCGAGATATCTATCCGGGATGACGAAGGCAAGGAACTGGGAATCAATGAAACCGGTGAGCTTTGCGTCAAAGGCCCGCAGGTCATGCGGGAGTACTGGAACAAGGAAGAAGAAACACGCAAGGCCTTTGAACCGGATGGATTTCTGCGTACCGGTGACATGGGATACATCGATGATCAGGGATACATTTATCTTGTCGACCGCAAGAAAGAGCTGATTATCGTGTCAGGATTCAACGTCTACCCTTCGGAAATCGAAGAGGTCATTGCGTCACATCCCGGTGTCGATGAAGTTGCCGCTATCGGTGCAGATAATGGTGCATCCGGAGAAGTCGTGAAAGTGGTAGTCGTACGCAAGGATCCCGCGCTGACGGAAAAAGCCCTGATCGATTTCTGCCGCAGTGAACTCACTGGATACAAGGTACCCAAAATTGTAGAGTTCCGGGACGCCCTGCCCAAATCACCTGTAGGCAAAATCCTCAAGCGGGAACTCAAGGAAAAAACCTGAAGCGGGCATGTCAGAAAATCAGCTGTCACTGTCGCATCACAACTGAAATAGCCCCGAAGCGTGTGCCGCATTCGGGGCTATTTTTTTACTTGGTGTACGTAAACTGACTGCCAGTCATTGAAAAATGCGCGTGGAATGCGTTGGCAGTTTCCCTTGTCCGTGACAACGGGAATCCGCCCCGCGACTTATTCAGCGAACGTCACGAACGTCAGGTCAATCAGGACACTTTTCGAAGTGGCGGCGCATACTCCTGATCCGACTCGCTGCTGCCGTTGGAATTGATGGCGGCCTCAATGGCATCGCGACTCAGTTCCGTTGTGAGCATGCTGAGAAAATCATATACGTAATCACGCAGGAATACGCCGCTCTTCAAGCCGATACGGGTCGTGTGGGTACCAAAAAGATGTCCCACTGGTATGCCAACAAATCCGCTGTCGCGGCGTGGATCGAATGCCACGCCCGCAATAATGCCAACACCCATTTCGACATCCACATAGGTTTTGATCACATCCGCGTCAATGGCTTCCAGCACGATATCAGGTTTGATTCCCTTACTGGCAAACGCCTGGTCTATCGATGTCCTGCCAGAGAATGCCCGGTCATAGGTGATGATCGGGTATTCAGCAATCTGCTCCAGCGAAAGATTGCGTGCCTGCGATGATGTGAGTTCGGTCAGCGGATGTTCCGGCTTGACCACCAGCGTGTGCTCCCAGCTGTAGCAGGGCAGCGTGGCCAGACCGCCAACTTCGGACAGCGACTCTGTTGCCAGCGCGACATCAGCCTGTTCCTGCAGCACCATCTGGGCCAGTTGTAAAGGACTGCCCTCTGCCAGGGAAACGTGTACCTTGGGAAAGCGGCGGCGAAATTCCGGGATGAAGCGAGGCAGAAAATAGCGTGCCTGTGTGTGTGTACACGCAATCACCAGACTGCCCTCATCGCGTCGGGCAAACTCGTCACTCACCTTCTTGAGGTTGTCAACTTCAACCATGATCCGTTCGATGATACTGGCTACAGCCTGCCCGGGTTTGGTCAGTCCTTTGATCCGTTTTCCATGGCGTTCAAATACTTTGACACCCAGCTCGTCCTCAAATTCAATAATGGCTTTTGACACGCCGGGCTGAGACGTGAACAGAATCCGTGAGGCCTCTGTCAGGTTGAAGTTGCGCCTGATGGTTTCGCGTATAAAGCGGAATTGTTGTAGATTCATTGTCCTTGCCTGTATGAACCACCAGACCACTGTTCCGGACTACCGGAACAGAGTGACAAAAACACATGAGTCCGACCTGCAGGAGGATAGCGCAGACCGCTGGCGGTGATAATATGCCGGCACGGGCCGCACACATCACCAAGATTATAAGTTATATCAAATGCTTTTTATATAATTAATTGATATAAACATATGTTCAATTTCAACTGAAATAATCCGGGCTTGCCTTCCGCATAGTCAGGCCGCTGACTTTTTGGGCGTTTTCAGGCGCAATCTCGAACGGAACGCATACAGGCAAAGCAGGAACACAATCACATGAAGCGACAGCGTGCCTGTCAGGAAATCGATCTTGCCGTTACTGATCCAGCCACGCATCAGGTTGATCAGGTTCATATACAGAAGACCGGTAAGACCCGCCAGCAGCAGGTCACCGGATCGGCCCAGACGAGGATTGACCGCGCCTAACGGAATGGCCAGCAGAGCCAGATTCAGGGCCGCGAGCGGCAGTGAAACGCGCCACATGATTTGAGCCTGACTTTCGGCCTTGTGATCATGGACAAGATTCATGGTTGGTCTGGATTTCATCTGATTCAATGCATTCTGACGCGCAACTTCGTCTGCACTGGTACCCGAACTGTTTTCCAGTCGCATGGTGTAGGAGTCGAAGCTCACCATCCGGAACTCTGCACTGTCGGGCTTCATATCGTAGCGGTTGCCGGGCCCGAGTACGACGTAGCGATCGCCATTATCTTCTCGTCGAACGCGCGCATTTTTGGCGGTCACAATGGTGTACCAATCCTTGTCCAGCACGCGCGCAAAAACTGCGCCGATTTCGTCCTTGGGATCTTTGGGTGCTTCGGTGAAAAAGACGCGCGCGCCGCCGGCAGATTCAATGAACTGACCTGCTGTAATCTTTGACAAATCGGACCGTTGTTCGTAACGCTGACGATATTCTTCAATCTGTCGGTAAGCCCACGGCGTGATCTCCAGTGTCAGGATCGCAATGAGCACACACACCGGCAGAGCCACGCGCAAAACCGGTCGAACCCAATCCTTGAGTGATACGCCGCTTGCGAACCAGACGACCATTTCCGATTCTCTGTAATTACGTGAAATGGTTGTGATGGTTGCAATGAAAAGTGCCACCGACAAAATGGTGGGTAAGGCCGTGATGCTGGAGAGTGCGGCAATGCCCAGAACGATGTCTGCGCCGATCTGCCCTTCGGCCGCTTGACCCAGCAGGCGCACCAGCAGTACGCTTAGCCAGACAATGATCAGCGTAGAAAAAACAACGCCACCGTGACTGGTGATTTCTGCGACAACGGACCGTTTGAATAGCGACATAAGTAAAGATGGGCGATAATGAGGACATCTTTCCGACGCCTCAAGGTAGAAACAACATGGAATTTAACACACAAACCAGCCGCTCGATTCAACAAATCAAGACCCCCGCTTTATTCGTCGGGGTGTATACAGAGGGCGGGCTGGGAGAGACGGCAAAGCTCATCAATCACGCATCAAATGGTGCCATTGAAGCCGTACTCAAACAGGAATTCAAGGCTGCTGCCGGTTCACTGATTGATCTGCGAACCCTGCCTGGCGTGCGTGCGGAACGGGTTGTTCTGGTCGGACTGGGTGCCAAGGAAAAATTCACCGGGCAGGCCCTGTCACGAGCCCATCAGGCCATTGCCGCTTTCTGCATGGATGCGTCACTCACCGAAGCGGTATCCACCCTGCTTGAAGAGCCGTGCTCAGCGACGACGCTGCGCCAGAGTGCGCAGCTGGCAGCCACAGCCGCCGCCAACGCCACATATAAATATACGGCTACCTTCAGCAAGGAAAAACGGCCCGCAACCTTTGCCTGGAAGAAACTGACATTCACTGTAGACCGGCCCGACGAAGCACAGGTCAAAGAAGGTATTGCCAATGGTTCGGCCATCGCTCAAGGTCTGCATCTGACACGCGAGCTTGGCAACCTTCCTGCCAATGTTTGCACCCCCTCCTATCTGGGTGACCAGGCAAAACAGCTGGCCAAAGAGCATAAATCCATCAGTGTCGAAGTGCTGGAACGCAAGCAGATTGAAGCCCTGAAGATGGGGGCTTTCCTTTCTGTCGCCGCCGGCTCTGACCAGCCTCCGCGCTTTATCGTTCTCAAGTACACGCCTACAGGCAATGGCAGCAAGAAAAAGAAAAAATCAGACGGCCCTGTTGTTCTGGTTGGTAAAGGCGTGACTTTTGATACCGGCGGGATTTCGCTCAAGCCGGGTCTGGCCATGGACGAAATGAAATTTGATATGTGCGGCGCTGCATCAGTCTTCGGTGTGTTCAAGGCACTGGCTCATCTGGAAATTGATACGGAAGTGATCGGTCTGATCCCCGCCACAGAAAATATGCCTAACGGTCGTGCAACCAAACCCGGTGATGTTGTCACCAGCATGTCCGGCCAGACCAATGAGATTCTGAATACCGATGCAGAAGGTCGTCTGATTCTTTGCGACGCGCTGACCTATGCCGAGCGATTCAATCCCTCACTGGTGGTGGACATCGCCACACTCACTGGCGCCTGCATTGTTGCGCTTGGCAATTTCAACAGCGGGCTTTATGCCAGTGACGACGCCCTGGCCGATGATCTTCTGAGTGCCGGTAAACGTGCGCTGGACACAGCATGGCGCATGCCCCTGGATGACGAATACCAGGAGTTGCTCAAATCAAACTTTGCCGACATGGCCAATATTGGCGGTCCGGCAGCCGGATCAGTGACGGCAGCCTGCTTCCTGTCTCGTTATACCAAGGCGTACCGCTGGGCGCATCTGGATATCGCCGGTACGGCGTGGCTCAAAGGCGGCAAGGACAAGGGTGCATCAGGACGTCCCGTCCCCCTGCTCTGCCAGTTCCTGCTTGATCGTCAGGCTGCGGCGAATGCGGGTTGATTTTGCCTTTGGCGCGCCGGATCGGCTCGGCATGGCCTGCGACGTTGTCTGCAAGCAATACCAGGCCGGCCAGCCAATTCTGATCTACTGTCCGGATCCGCGCCGACTGGCGGTCTTTTCGCGCAAACTCTGGTCGCTGCAAGATACGCTGTTTATACCTCATGACGAAGTCGGTCCGGATACACCGGCCGACAGCCCGGTCCGTGTCGTAAGAAGCAGCCCGGGCGACGCATTACAGCCAGAGGTTGCCGTTCCCTGGCTGCTGAACCTGGATCTGGACTGTCCGCCTGATATCGACAAATTTGAACGCGTGCTGGAAATTGTCTCAAACCACGAGCAGGACAAGGCGGCCGCTCGTGTACGCTATAAACAATATATTGCTGCCGGCCATGATGTCCGGGCTCATAACATTTCGAGCCACTGACCCGCCGGCATGTCTGCCTTAGTGAGTCCCTAATCATGTCCATTACTTTCAGAAAACGCCCCGATCACACCTTGTCCGACCCTGGCGAAGCCAAAGAGCCGCATCTGGATCTGCATTCGCTTGATGCAAACCTGCAGAATGATGATGACGACGATATTCCGGTATTGATTCCGGCTTCAGCAAGTTCAGGGAGGCAAACTGGCGACCGGACTATCAGTGATCGCGCCACCGCTGGCCGGGCCGAGAGCGATCCGGTCATCAGGGATCGCACCGTCTATGACTCCGTTGCCCGTGATCCTTTAGTTCGTGATCCATTGGTTCGTGATCCTTTGGTTCGTGATCCTTTGGTTCGAGATCCGCTGGTTGGTGATTTGTCCAGAAGCGAAGTCGTTTCTGACCCCTATCGCGCCGCGGCCGGTACACGAAGTCCGTCTTTATCATCAGAATCACAGTCACTGATCCGACGTCGTGATACCGGTGCTGCAGTCCATATCCCGCCACCGGCCTCGGTGATTGATCGGAAACCCGCTAATCAGACGCCGGCCTGGGAAGACGATGATGAAGCGACGGAACCGGTTTTGATGCCAGCGCAGTACCCCAATACAACGGCACCTTATCGCCCTCAGTCCTACCAGTCACAAACGAGCCAGCAACAGTCGGGTTCACAGTTTAGGCACTCACAGTCAGGGCAGGCACAGTCGGGTTTATCAGCATCGAACTTGCCACAATCGGGGCAGGCAATATCAGGGCAGCCACTGTCCAGCCCGACACGTCCGTCGTTCAGCGAACCGCCAGCCTTTACCTCTTCAGGCCAGGCTGACGCCGATTTCCCGATGCATCCTGCCCCTGAAGACTTCGCGCCCTTTCTGAATACCGCGAGAAATGCGCAGGGTCATCCAAGCAAGCCGGAACTCTACGTCTGGTCGGATGACGAAAATGACGCGTTCGCGCAGGCGGCCCGCGGAGATTTCACGCTTAACCACATTCAGCCCACAGCGGGCCGGCCAGACTTTGACGCCTCTCTGTTTCGCGCCCCCTCACGTCAGGATGCGCTGGCAAGCGCGGTAGCGCCCGTAAAGCCAGTTACCCATGATCAGACCGCTGCCATGCAGGCGGAGATCGATGCCCTGGTCACTGAGTTGCTGGATGAATCTCATGCCTATCTGAAGCAGCGTTTCCTGGAGGAAATCCCGGAGATCATTGCCAAGTACCGGGCAAGCCAGTAATCATATGTAACAAAGAAGTGCCAAAACCGTTGCGTTTCAGATAAAATTCAGGGAACTGTCAGATTCTTTTTGGGTCTGATGTATACTGAAATTCAAGTTTTGATTTGTATGGAGAAACCATGACTGATTTGCGCCAGACTTTACCGCAGGAAGGCTATGCACCTGGTCAGGTGGTGCGCAATCGCGTATTGCGCAATACCTATTGGCTGCTTGCGGCTTCGCTC
>JAFAGQ010000267.1 GCA_023422555.1 Pseudomonadota bacterium | reverse complement strand
GCCTCGAAGGGGGAAATCATGCCGGCCTGCGCGGCCTGACGAATCCACCGGTCATTCTTGATACTCATAGACTGTATCTCTCTGCTGGGAACTGTCCCAAAGGGAAAAGCGCCATTGTAGCCCCTGCGGGTGCAGGGGAACAGGCATTTTTCATCAGTCTCGGAAAAAGCGACGGTATATCAGTTCCACCCCGTTGACCGTGCCCGCCTTGATGTCGGCAGACAGGTGACGGAACAGTCGGTAGCTACCGCGCACCACAGTACCCGTACCGGCCATGGCCTGTTCCACGCTCACCGTCATACCATTTTCGAACTTCTTGCTCGCCACAAAGAACTGCTGGGCAAGATCACTGGAAGACTCCTGGTTCACGCTGGACGCCACGGATTTCTCGGGCAGGATAGTGCCAGACTCGCCAATATTGCCCGAACGGATGGAAATATCATCCAGACCCAGCTTGCGATAGAACGGCTGACCGCCCCCCACAATCGACGAACCGACAGAAAACAGCAGGGCCGCATCGCTGCCGCTGCTATCGGGGCCACGTCCCATCAGCAGCCACGAAAGTTTTTCCACTTCGCTGACATCGGGATAGGAAACCAGATCGATTTTCGGTTTCTTGGCCGTACCAACCACCTTCACACCGGCTTCCACATCCAGTCCTGTGCGCAGGGCCTCAATATCAAGAATCGGATTTGCAATATTACCCTGGAAGGTGATACGACCCCGACGAATCTGCAGGCGCTGACCATAGGCTTCGATCGCCCCGCCCCGGGTCCGGAAGGCCCCGACGCCTGTCAGCTGATTTTTTTCCTGAATCACGTTCAGCGAACCCACCAGACCGGAATCCAGGCCCAGGCCAACGATATAGAAACGCTTGCCCAGATCCACGGTAAAGTCCAGACTCAGGTCCATAGGAGATTTTTCCTCCACGACCTTGGTCTGCCCGGGTTTTAAGACAATCACATCGCCATCCACCGCGGGCACACTGCCCAGAATGTCCACACTGGCCCAGCCCGCGTCGGCAGTGACCTTGCCCTTGATATCCACCTTGGGCAAGGGTGCGTCAATCGCGACGTCCCCACTGATCATCACGAAGCGGTCAGAACGCTGAATAATCGGGTAATGATCGAACACCACGCGGAAGTCACCTTTGCTGGTGTTCAGATTCCACTTGCCGGTGATGCCAAGCGAACCGTTCTGGGCTTCGACATTATCGTCAATCCATTTTTTGGTTCGCCACTCATTCGCCTTAATACGGATGATGGAAGGGAACCGCAGCGTATTGATCACCACCTGATTGTCACGCAATGTCGCTTCCAGCGTACCGTCAAGCAGGCGGATGCCGTTGTCAATTTCCACGATCTTGACCTTGGATCCGGAGATTTTGCCGCTGGTAGTCCACTGTCCGTTGGCGCGAGACTGTGCCGTGACGTTCAAGGCAACCGCGCCCCCCAGATCCAGCATATCGCCCGTCAGCGGCCCCATCCAGCTGATGTCTGCCAGATTGCCATTGAGTGTGACGCGCGAACCGCCATTCAGATTGGGTGACAGGCCATTGAACGCGATACTGCCAGTGCCCTTCAGATTGCCCTTGTTCTGGGTATCGAAAGCCATATCCAGTTTGGCCACGCTGCTGTTCTCACCCGTCTTGTTGAAATTGGCAGCGACCAGCATATTGGTCAGCCCAAGCGGAATCGGCGTGGCTGCAGGAATCATGAAATCGCCACTGACGCGCTTGAGCGCAGTCTTGCCGGTCAGCGCACCGTCAAAGGCCAGATCCCAGTCAAAATCCAGCACCAGTGAGGTTTCCTGCTGTGCTTTTTTACGACGATCAATAATGCCGGCATTTGCTTTCTGCTCTTCTTTAGCCGCCGGGTCCGCCAGCGCCTGCATATCACGAATGAATTCAGGACTCAGCACAAAGCGACGAATGGAACCTTTGGTTTTCCATTGACCATTGCTGCCGCTGGTGCCTTCCTGATTGATGGCAATGGTATGTTTGCCGGGCAGCCCGATATTGATCACAGAGGGACCGGCCTCCCAGGCAGGTTTGCCGCCTTCAGCGGCAGGCGCAAACGCCAGGTCCCACGGTTTTTCCTGTTTGACCGTGATACCGGCATGCGCGACATCCAGAACAGACAGCGTACCGCGCCAGCCTTCGGCGCCCTGATCATTCTTATCCCATGACCCATTGGCCGCAATATGAAAGTCCAGTGGCGCCTTGCCGATTTCACGCGATTTACCCTGCGTGAACTTGCCCTTCAGATCCACATCATGTTTGCTGACCATGCCTTTGACGGTGCCGTCCAGATTCACGCTGCCAGGCAAACCAGGCCAGAACGAAGACAGTGCCGGGGCATCGACATCCAGCGTCAGCACACTGTCGGCCTCGCCGAAGCTGCCTTTGCTGCGAATCTTGTTGCTGCCCAGGGTCAGATCGATATTGGCTGCAGGCACGCGGAACGCATTCAGGTCAATACCAGCGCTGCCCTCACCGCCCAGTGTCAGATCGCGTATCGCCAGATCCACGTTACCGGCCAGCGGTTTGTCGTTCCAGACACTGCCTTTATCGAACTTCCCTTTTACCGTCGCAGACTTGATGGACGTTGGAGAGAACATGTCCACATCTGCCGTGAGATCCGAGCTCAGCAGCGTTTTCGGTATGCTGTCACCCATCAGCTTGCTGACGGGCAATGCATTGGAATTCATATGAAAATGAATACGATCCGATTGCTCATCACCACCTTTGGGTGACACCAGCGCATCCAGCTGCAGGGTTGAACCATCACGCAGAGCAAGGTCTGCCTTGGCATCTCGCAATAGCAGCGGCGTTGCCATATCCAGATTCACATCTGCATTCAAATGTGATTTTTCTCCGGTGGCCGAGGCTTTCAGGGCATAGCCATCACGCACGTCAGCGGTCTGCTGCGGCACGATGTCAAATGCAATCGTATCAAAATCCAGCGGTACCGGTGTCTTGAACGGCAGCACACCCTTGCCATCAGTACGGTGAATATGGGCCGAACCCGTCAGCATCTGTTTGAAGGCCAGATCCCAGTCTGCATCCAGCGTAATATCACGGTCGGCCGCTTTGTCTGCTGCTTCCGATTTTTTACCCTCGGCTACCTTTTTATTCTTAGCTGCGTTCTCAGCCGCTGCCGTCTCCAGCGCTTTGGCGGCATCCTGCGCGGCCTTGCGGGCAGCCGCCGGATCGTCAGACGCAAAGGCCTTCTGCAGATTCATGAGATACTGCGGATTGATGACCAGATCCTTGATCTGACCCTTGGTCTGCCACTCGGTATCTGTGCCACTAGATTCACCTGGCAGAATCTGCGCACTGCGATTCTCGGGCAGGTCCAGCAGGAATTTCGAAGCCGTTGTGGCCCATTGCATAGGATGCTCGCCATCTGCGGGCAGGAATGACAGCGACATGGGGCTTTGCTGCTGCAGCCGTAATTCAGTGTGTCGCAGACCCAGATCATTCAGAACGCCTACCCAGCCTTCCTGACCACCGGGAACCTTGTTCCAGCCGCCGCGCACATCCAGTCCGAAAACCACAGGCGCCTTGCCCAGCGCACGGCTGGGTTCTTTGGCGTACATGCCATATACCTGGGCGTGATGATTGACTACACGACCATCAACCACCGCGTTCACCAGCGCACTGCCCGGCAAGTCAGGCCAAAAGCTGTCCAGCGCCGGTGCATTCACATCCAGATAAAGCTGACTGGTATCTTCACCAAAACCGCCATGCGCCAGAATCCGGTTATTGCCCAGCGTCAGATCGATATCGGTGTCGCGTACCTGCAATTTATCCAGATTCGGAGGAATGCTGACATCAGCCTGTTCTTCTTCCTTCTGTTTGTCGAAGACACCGGCCAGGTGCACCTGGCTTTTGAGCGTACCGGTCAGTGGCTTGTCGTTCCACATGCTGCCCTGATCGAACGTCGCATCAATATTCACATCCGAAATTTCGCGCTTGCGCGGCAGCGTATCGGCGGCGAAGGCAATCCGGCTGTTCAGCAATGATGGCGGCAACGAACCGCCAGACAGCGATTTGAGATCCAGATCGTGCAACTGCAGATTACCTGTCAGTCTGTCGGTGCCCTCTGCCTCACCTGTCTTGGTGGCAAAATCCGCATCCAGACCGGAACCATCCGTGAGTTTGAGCTGTACATTGCCGTCGCGCAATGGAATCACATTTGCCATTGCCAGATTCAGCTTTGTATTCAGACTGGACTTGGGACCTTCGCCCTGCGCTGCGATGGCGAGCACAGAAGATTTCTCGTCCAGCTTCGTTTCGTTCAGATCAATACTCAGTGTCTGGAAATCCAGGGGCACTTTCTGCGCCAGCGGCACGAAGCGGTCTCCAGACGTACGACGCACATTGATCTTGCCCTTCAAACCCTTTTCCGTTGACACATTCCAGTCACCGTCAAATGTGATATCGGGGAAACTGCCGGCCGTTTTTGCAGCAAGCGCTTTGGCAGCAGCGGCCTTCTCTTTTGCAGTCGCCTCTTTCTTCGCAGCACCGGTAGCAGCCATCTTGCCGTTCGATGCACCGGCAGCCGGCGTATCCGCAGCGGTCAGCTTAGTGATTTCATCAATCAATTTGTCGCTGATCACCAGATTGCTGAATGAGCCCGAAGTGCTGATGCCATTGGCATTGCCGCTGGCCTTTTCCAATCGGAGTGCAGTTTCAGGCGCCCCCGGCAACGTCAGTCCAAGCTCACCGGGACCCGCAGACCAGGCAGTCTGTTCGCCCAGCGCATTAGGATTGAACAGCAACGGCAGCGCGTCACGTCCACGCACGCGAATTCCCGCGTGCGTCAGATTCAGCGTTGCCAGTTCGCCTTCCCAGCCTTCTGCACCATTAATGCTATGGGTGTCTTTATCGCCCTCAGTGCCATTGGTGCTATCGGCGCTTTTTCCGCCATCGGCCAGCTTATGCCATTTGCCATTGAGCTTGAGCGCAAGATCCAGGGGCGCCTTGCCCAGCGATTTGAAGTTGCCCTGATCGACCTTGCCGCTGATATCCAGCACATGAGAAGCAATTGTGCCGGCAAGGGTACCCGTTACTTTTGCGGTACCACTCACACCGGGCGCCAGTTCCGCAAGTTTTGCCGCATCCACATTCAGGCGCAGCACACTCTCGTCCTTGCCAAAACTGCCGGACGTACTCACACTGTTCTGGCCCAGTGTCAGATCAATATCAGCCTTGCGAATATTCAGACGATTCAGATCAATGGCGGTCACGGTTGTTTCTACCGCCGCCGTTTCATCACCGCGTTGCTTGGCGCGTTCAAGCGCATCTTCACCCGACTCGGTCACGATGGACTTGCCCTCGGCCTCGGCCTTGCGTGCTGCGGCGGCCTTGATATTGTCGCGAACCGCCTCGCCCACTTTGCCATGATTGACCAGCTGACGCTGCGTAATCACGCCTTGAGAATCGATATCGATATCCAGATCAGCAGACAACGGTTTGCCCTGGAAGTGGCTGTCACTGTCCACGTTACCTTTCAACTGCAATCCCTGCAGGTTGGAAAGTCCCTGAACGTCTGCCACAAATGTCATATCGGCAGTCAACCGGGAATCGGCCGCACCCTGTTGTCCTTTTATAGTCAGCTGCTGGCTGGAGAATGAGCCCGACAATCTGTCAGATTTGCCTGCGCCCTGCTGCTCCTTCTTGTCCATTTTCAGTTGCAGACCGGAACTGTCACCCAGCTTCAGATTCACATCTGCCATATTCAACGGCACACCATTGCCCATCAGGCCCAGGTTCAGATTCGCATCCACCTGTGCACCCTGGCCGCTACCCTTGAGCGCCACGCCGAGCTTTTCCAGATCGCCAGACACTTTCGTGTTCAGATCAAACGTGCAATCGCGCTGCTGCAAGGCACCGGTCAGCACGCCGCCAATCTGTACAAACTGACTCAGACAAACCGGCGACTGCCTGTTCTGCGTTGCCAGTTTCGCATTCAGATCCAGCTT
Organism: Pseudomonadota bacterium; assembly: GCA_023422555.1. Lineage (GTDB taxonomy): Bacteria > Pseudomonadota > Gammaproteobacteria > Burkholderiales > Burkholderiaceae_B > Advenella. Next base: position 823 of record JAFAGQ010000267.1, on the reverse strand, counting down.
CATCGGATACGGGCTCTTGATGGATTCAATTTCCAGCGTTCCGTTCAGATCAGCCTCGGTCTGAGGATGAGAAACATGCAGGCTTTTGAGTGACCCTTTGGCATGCTGGTCAATGATCAGCAAATCGGCCAGACTGAAATTGCTCAGCGCCACGGGCAGGCCCGAACCATCGGGCATCAGCAGTGCAAAATTGCCCACATCCAGACGGTCCACCTGAATGCCCACCGGAATGCCCGGCATTTCAAAAGGTTTGGCATCTTCCGGCTGCGGCTCGGGGGTTTCGATGGGCAGCAGCTTCACATCCAGATCTGCCACGCTCATCTGTTCAACACGCAGTGTGCGCTTGAACAGCTTGAGCCAGTCCACTTTCAGGACCGCGTCCTTGCCGGTAATCTTGATTTCCGGTGTATCAATCAACAGCTTATCCAGCGCAATGCCGCTCCATAGCGTGCCGCGCACATTGGTCAGTTCACCACCAACCTGGCTCATCACAGTATTGAGCAGCCAGCGACTGCCCGGATTGGTTCCCATGAACCAGAATACGAAGGCGCACAATGCGATCAGAATGGTCAGCAGTATCGGTTTCCAGCGCAGATACCAACGCAGATATTTCATTTTCATCAGAATGCCACTCCCAATGAAAAGTGCAGACGCAGGCTGCGGTCACGCTGACCATAGGCCAGATCCAGAAACAGAGGCCCGGCAGGCGTCTTGATCCGCGCCCCTACGCCATAACCAATATTCAGTCGCATATCACCGAAAGATTCCGCCGCATCACCGGCATCCACAAACACACCCATACCAAAGCGATCATCAAAATAGC
>JAFAGQ010000211.1 GCA_023422555.1 Pseudomonadota bacterium | reverse complement strand
ATGGTGGATTCTGCCGTGCGAGCCGCCAACCACTCCTGGCATTCGCGTCTTGTGGGGAACGAGGCTGATATGCGCTGGCCTCCGTTAAAATACTGAATTCGGTAGCCTTTGGCCGTTTTTTGAATGCTTGCCATCGTGGGTAGTTTTTCGGTTCGTTTTGGGTAGTAGTTGGGTAGTTTTGCTTTGGAAATTATTAGAAATAAGCAAAACGAACGAAAACTATAACCGATTAACTACCTGATTTTTCTAATTATTTATGTTTCTCTAAAATACCATAAATATATATGGTGCCTCCGACAGGAATCGAACCTGTATCAAGAGCTTCGGAAACTCTTATTCTATCCATTGAACTACGGAGACGCTCAACTGAGTCGATTTTTCTACCCTATTGTGAAGATTCCTGTAAGGTTACGAGGGTGTCTGCACGAAGTTAATTCTGCTTAAAAAAAGACACTTTCACCCCCCGGCTGGCGCAATCACGTACAAAAGGGGGTGACAATAGTTATAATCCCACATTAGTTATTATTTCACTTTCGGGGCAAAGGGCATGGTCCGGCAGCACGCGAGTCAGTTGGCTTCTCTTTTTTCACTATTTAACCTTGCAATGACCTGTAGGATGTATCTATGAGCGATCAAACAGAACACCACGAAGAACATGATGAACATTCAAGCCCCATCAAAACGCCAAAACAGCTGATTGTTGTCGTCGCTCTCGCGTTCATCCTTCCCATCCTGATCATTATCCTCCTGGTCAATGTAGTGATTTCTGGCACCACCTCGGGTGCCGGTAGTGACTCCTTAACAGAAGAATCCATCGCATCCCGAATTGCCCCCGTTGCCAAGTACAACACGGCTCCCGTGATCGCGACTGCCGCTGCAGCAGGTCCGAAAAAACTCAAGACAGGCGAAGAAGTCTACAAAAGCCTCTGTATGGGCTGTCATGACAGTGGCGTCTCTGGTGCGCCCAAGTTTGGTGACTCTGGCGCCTGGGCTCCTCGCCTGAAAGCGGGCCAGGAAGAAGTGGTCAAAATCGCCCTGCACGGTTTGAATGCGATGCCACCTAAAGGTGGTGATCCGAGTCTGAGCGATCTGGAAGTGGAACGCGCCGTTGTTTACCTTGCGAACCATTCCGGTGGTTCTTTCAAAGAACCGGCCGCGCCTGGTGGTGATGGTGCTGCTCCCGCCAAAGGTGCTGCTCCTGCCGAAGGTGCTGCTCCTGCCGAGGGCGCTGCTCCTGCAGCCGCCGCAGGTGCAGCTGCTGGCGCCACCGCAGCTGCTGGCGGGAACGACAAACTGGCTGAAGGCGAAGCGCTGTACAAACAAATCTGTTTCGCCTGTCACGACGCCGGTGTAGCCGGCGCGCCGAAACTTGGCGACAAAGCAGCCTGGGATGCCCGCATCGCAACCGGCATGGACAAGCTGTATGATGCTGCCCTGCACGGCTTGAATGCCATGCCTCCGAAAGGCGGCTCATCGGCACCCGACGACGTTGTCAAGGCGGCTGTTGACTATATGGTCAAATCCGTCAAATAGTCTCACTACCCGTTCTGGCTCTATTGAAAAGGCCCACTGCAGTGGGCCTTTTCTTTGCCTGTGACAGATGCATGCACAAGGCCGACTAGCCCTGCGTCACGACTACTCCGATCCTATTTACTCAACAGCGCAGCGATTTTTTCATCGCTCCAGCCCAGTTCTTCTTTCAGAATCGCCTCCGAATGCTGGCCCAGCATGGGCGGCGCATTGCGATACTGGATAGGCGTGTCGGAAAACCGCATGGGACTGGCCGTCATGGGCGTAGTGCCTGCAGCGGGATGAGGCAATTCAAGCTTCATCTGGCGGGCAATCACTTGCGGATCTTCATATACCTGATCAATGGTGTTGATCGGGCCAGCGGGAATATTGCTGGCCTCCAGATCGGCCAGCCATACATCACGTTTACGCGTTTTCATAACGGTAGCCAACAACGGAATGAGTGACTCACGATTGACCACCCGCCCGGCGTTTTTCCGGTAGCGATCATCTTCAGACAGTTCAGGCATATTGATCAAACGGCAGAACGCGGCAAATTGCGTGTCGTTGCCCACCGCCAATATAAGATGGCCATCTTCGACTTCAAACACCTGATACGGCACCAGATTCTGGTGTGCATTACCCGCACGCCGCGGCGCCTGTCCCGAAGTCATGTAATTGAGATTCTGATTGGCCAGCATCGCCACCTGGCAATCGAGCAATGCCATATCGATATGCTGCCCCAAACCGCTGGAGTGGCGCTCATTGAGCGCCGCCAGAATGGCGACGGTGGAATACATGCCAGTCATGAGATCCGAAACGGCAACCCCGGCCTTCTGAGGACCACCACCGGGCAGGTCATCGTGCTCGCCGGTAATGCTCATTAAGCCCCCCATTCCCTGGATGATATAGTCATAGCCAGGGCGGGTGGCATAGGGACCGGTCTGACCGAAACCCGTAATGGAACAGTAAATGAGCCGCGGATTGATCTGTTTAAGACTGTCGTAATCCAATCCGTATTTTTTCAGGCCGCCAACCTTGTAATTCTCAACCAGGATGTCGGCTTTCGCGGCCAGCGCCAGTATGACCTCGCGCCCTGCTTCGCTTGTGAAGTCCAGCGCAAGGGATCGCTTATTACGATTGGCTGACAGGTAATAAGCCGCTTCGCTTGTGTCGGTTCCATGCTGATCTTTCAGGTATGGAGGGCCCCAGCCGCGCGTATCGTCGCCACTGCCGGGACGCTCAACCTTGATGACGTCAGCCCCCAGATCGGCCAGGTTCTGGGTACACCATGGCCCCGCCAGCACCCGTGTCAAATCGAGTACCCTGATGTTCGCCAATGGCGCCAAACGCTGTGTCATTTTCCTGCTTCTCCGTAATCAAAATCGTACGCTCACCCGCAAAAAAACCAGACACGACACAATCATGTGCTTTGCCGATACGGGTGTAACAAAGAACAGCGGCCAGGACGATCGCTCACTCGCTGTTCGGGGCTTACATTCTAACCCTTTTTTTGCAGCATCTCTTTGAGCTTGACCAGTCGCTCTTTGGGTGTCATGCCACTGAACGGGTCGACCACCACTTTCAGTCCGCTTTCCAGACCCATCTCGCTGATAAACCGCGATGGTTCACGGATCAGGTCTTCGCGGGCCTTGCGTCGCTTTTTGCACCAGGTCAATGTCAAATGAAATTGGGCGCGCGTGATGCCGACATACATCAGTCGGCGCTCTTCCTGTATGCGCACTTCCAGGGCTTCGGCGTCCTTGTTTGCATCGCCATATTCGTCATCTTTGCCAAGATGCGGCAACAGCCCCTCTTCCACGCCAACCATATGAACATAGGGATATTCGAGCCCCTTGGACGCATGGATAGTGGTCAGGCGAACCGCATCTGGATCTTCGTCGTCTTCACTGCGCTCCAGCATGGTGATCAACGCAATATGCTGAACCAGTTGTGCAAGTGTCAGCCCGTCTTCCTGCGCCTTGCGCTTGAGCCAGTTGGTCAGCTCCAGCACATTTTGCCAACGTGACTGCGCCGCGCGCTCCTCCTGAGTATCGTACAAGTAGCGCTCGTAATCGATGTATTTCATCACCTCGTCCAGCAACTCGCTGGCACCTTCTGCCGGTGTTGCCGCGCCGCCGTCGGTTTTACCGCGGCCGGCCCGCCACTGAATATTGCGGATGAAATCAACAAAGACCTTGAGGGGCTCAAGCTGGCGCGCGCCGATCCGCTCGGCGGCCAGCTGGTCATGAACCGCATCAAAAAGCGAGCAATTCAGTTGTGTTGCCGTATCTCCCAGCGCTGTCAGGCTGGCCTGGCCAACACCGCGCTTAGGCGTTGTGACGGCCCGGATGAAGGCCGGATCATCTTCTTCATTAGCGATAATGCGCAAATAGGCAATAATGTCGCGGATCTCGGCCTTATCGAAAAAGCTCTGGCCACCTGCGATCACATAGGGGATCCGCAACTCCCGGAAAGTCTGCTCGAACAGACGCCCTTGATGATTGCCACGGTAAAGTACCGCGTAATCTTTCCAGCGGGCATTGCGCTCAAACCGGGATGCGGAAATACGCATGCCTACCGACTCCGCTTCCGCCTCTTCGTTGTCCATCACCACCACCTGTATGGGCTCGCCTTTGCCGAGGGTGGACCAGAGTTTCTTGCCAAACAGATTCGGATTGCGACTGATGACCTGGTTGGCCGCATCCAGTACGGTCGCGACCGAGCGATAATTCTGCTCCAGCTTGATCAGGCGCAAGGTCGGATAGTCCTGAGGCAGTTTGGCCAGGTTTTCAATGGTTGCGCCACGCCATGCGTAAATCGCCTGATCATCGTCACCCACTGCTGTGAACATGTCGCGCAGTCCCGTCAGAGATCGCACCCACTGGTACTGACAGACGTTGGTGTCCTGATACTCATCAATCAGCATATAGCGGCAACGGCGCTGCCAGCGCTCGCGCAGCTCATCGTTCGTACTCATGAGCTTGGCGGGCATGACGATGAGATCGTCGAAATCTACTGACTGGTAGGCGCGCAAGGTGGCATCATAGCTGCGATAGACCCGGGCAGCGTCCTGCTCATCAGGCGTTTCAGCGAGTTTTTCTGCGTCGTCCGGCGTAATGAGCGCATTTTTCCACAGTGATATCTGTTGCTGAACACTGCGTAACCGTCCCTTGTCAGTGGTCGCCAGAAGCTCCTGAATCACCCCGAGTGCGTCGGTAGAGTCCAGGATGGAAAATCCTGGCTTCAGACCTGCATGCACGGCTTCTTCTCTCAGAAAGCGCACACCCAGGGCGTGAAAGGTACTGATTGTCAATCCCTTGAGCCGCTTTTTTTCAACGCTCTGCTGGATGCGCTCGGCCATCTCGCGTGCCGCCTTGTTGGTAAACGTCAGCGCAATAATACCGCGCGCGTCATAACCGCACTCGTTGATCAAGTAGGCGATCTTTTGCGTAATAACGCGGGTCTTGCCACTACCGGCGCCGGCCAGCACCAGGCAAGGACCATTGAGGTACAGCACGGCTTCACGCTGCGCGGGATTCATCGATAGCAGTGCGTCGCTCATGGTCTAGATTTCCAACGGGTCAACTTCAATAAAATAGCGCATGCGCTGCTTTTGCCCAATGGCTTGCACCTGCGGCAACCAGTGCTGCAAAAACTGCTGCAGTGCCGGCCTTGAGGCTGATTCGACCAGCAACTGGGCCCGCTCCACATGGGCGACCCGTAAAATGCGCAAAGGAACCGGGTCGTACAGGGATACCAGTGGGGCCTGGCCTTCTGCGGCCAGGACGACGGTCGCGCACTCGCGGATGGCCTGCAGAAAAGCCAGGGCAAGTTGCACACTTTTCGCTTCGGCGGTAATCAGCGTCTGAAAAGTAAAGGGTGGCAGCCCCGTATCCCGACGCTCGGCAAGCAGGTCATCGGCGAAAGCCGGAAAATCATTGTTCAGCAAGGTTTGATACACCGGATGGTCGGGGTAGCCCGTCTGGATCAGGACCTCGCCACCTTCAGCATGGCGCCCTGCCCGCCCGGCTACCTGCAGCAACTGGGCAAACAGCCGCTCGGGTGCCCGAAAGTCGGCAGAAAAGAGCATGGAATCGGCGTTGAGTACGGCAACCAGCCCCAGACGCCGAAAGTCATGCCCTTTAGCGACCATCTGTGTGCCCACCAGGATATCGATATTGCCGGTGTGCACTTCATCGAACAGCCGTAGCGCACTTCCCTTGAGGCGGGTGCTGTCCGCATCGATGCGCTGAATCCGGGCACCAGGAAAGGTCTCCTGCAAAAACTCTTCTACGCGCTGAGTGCCCCGGCCCAATGGCTGCAAATCCTGATTGCCACAATCGGGGCAAATGGAGGGGACCCTGCTTTGGAAGCCACAATGATGGCAATGCAACTGATAACCCGCACCCGACTTGCGATGCAGCACAGTATGTACCGAGCAGCGCGGGCATTGGCTGACCCAGCCGCAAGCGGCGCAATGCATCACGGGCGCATAGCCTCGACGATTCAAAAACACCAGAGATTGCTCGCCGCGCTCCAGGCGGGTCCGAACAGCCTCGAGCACATGGGGCTCGAAGCCCTGAATGAGTTTGGCCTTGCGGGTATCGACCAGACGGATCGCAGGAAGAAATCGGGTTTTGGCACGTTGGCCGAGCGTCAGTTTGGTATAGCGGCCACTGAGCGCATGATGCCAGGATTCGAGCGAGGGCGTTGCTGATCCAAGCACCAACGGAATACCGGCTTGATGCGCCCGCCACACCGCGAGGTCACGAGCCGAATAGCGCAGCCCTTCCTGTTGCTTGTACGATGCATCGTGCTCTTCGTCTACGATGATCAGGCCAGGATTATCCAATGGCGCAAAAATCGCCATACGGGTGCCGAGCAAAACCTTCAGTTTGCCACGTTGCGCGTCAGCCCAGGCTTTAAGGCGCTCACCATCGGCCAGGCCGCTGTGAAACACTGCAATTTCCTCAGGAGCCACGATATCGGCAAAGCGGGCGCGCACCGCCGTTTCCAGTTGTGGTGTCAAATTGATTTCTGGCACCAGCATGAGAATCTGTTGTCCACGCTGCAAAAATGTCGATGCCGCATGCAGATACACTTCCGTCTTGCCGCTACCGGTGATACCGTGCAGCAGAAACGGCGCATAGCCGCTGGCTGCGCTGATTTGCTGCACAGCCGATTGCTGCTCGGCGTTCAGCACAATGGGAGCAGCCGTCGTCTGAGCGGGAGTCGCCCGTTTTTTACGATCAGCCCGGGCCACAGGTCCGCCTGCAGAACGCTTGCCCAGATACGCCGCCGGCTTTCTCAACCCGGCGGGCAGCACGGGCAGAACCACTTCGCCCAGCGTGCGTTGATAGTAGCGGGAGGCAAAGTTCGCCAGGGCCAGCCAGGAGGCGGAAAAGGCGGGCAGGTCATCGAGCACCTGCTCAACTTGCCGAATCTGTTCTGGGTCCAGCTCAGGAGCTGGCGGCAGGTCAATGACCACGCCAATGAGTTGCCTGGAACCGAAGGGAACGATAACGCGCTGCCCTATTTGCACAGGGTACTCACATCGATAGTCGAATGCCTCCTGTCGAGGAATATCCAACACGACACGGACCCAGCTGACTTGCACGTTCAATTCCTGAAATTTAAAAGGGAAACCACGGTAAAAACATCGAGCTCAGTATTTCCTTTAAGTTACACATTAGCGTCAGTACTTAAAGTACTTTCACAGGTTTATGCGTTAAAGCATGCCTGTGAAACTACTTATTCAAAAACAGATTTATCCTGTGGATAACTTTGGGGAAAACTACCTTGCAAAAAAACTATTGATCTGCCACGGAGCATGAATTTTTTTTCAAAGCAGAATTTACATAAACTTATTTCTTAAAATTCAATGACTTAAAACAGGACTCCATCGCATCACAGGAGCTTGTGCAAAAACAACATCGGCTTGACATCTGTGCACAACTTTGCGTCAGGCGTGTTTGCTTTTGCTGTAAGAATGCACTTCATCGACCAAAAATGCGACATTTTCGGGCGGGGTAAATTGCGAAATACCGTGACCAAGATTGAAGACATGTCCACCATTTTTTACGAAACCGAAGTCGTCAATGACGCGCCGCACTTCCTGACGGATCGCGTTTTCTGTCCCGAACAGTACCATCGGATCTATATTTCCCTGCAATGCAACACGATCACCTACACGCTCGCGCGCCTGTTTCAGGCTTACAGTCCAGTCCAGCCCAATCGCATCACTGCCGTTGCCAACAATATCTTCCAGCCACAGACCGCCCCCCTTGGTGAACGAAATAACCGGCACCTTGACGCCCTGGTGCGTGCGCTCCAGCAAGCTGATCACTTTAGTCATATAAGCAAGTGAAAACGTCTGATACAAGCCGTCTGCAAGCACTCCGCCCCAGCTGTCAAAAATCATGACTGCCTGCGCCCCTGCCCGTATTTGTTCATTCAGGTACTGGGC
>JAFAGQ010000181.1 GCA_023422555.1 Pseudomonadota bacterium | reverse complement strand
CCAAACAAAAATGCGATCCGGTTGCGTAAGCAGCCGAATCGCATTGATAAAGTGACTTAAAACTTACAGTATATTGTACTCTGTAATCAGCTATAAGTCGCGCAAATGGTCAATTTGCGAATTATTGGACCCGCATAGGTTCCCCACCGCCCTGCGCAGGCGCAGAACGATTTGCACCGGATTGATTGAAATACCGGAAGAAGTCGGATTTCGGATCAACCACCAGCAAATCATGACGATTGCTGAAGGCACTGCGGTAAGCATCCATGCTGTTATAGAAACTGAAGAAGGCAGGATCCTTTCCATAGGCCGCGGCATAAATGTCCGCTGCCTGGGCATCGCCCTGACCTCTGAGCGTCTCTGCCTTGGCATCGGCTTCAGCCAGTTCTACGCGAACCTTGCGATCGGCTTCAGCCTGAATGCGCTCTTTCTCGGCAGCACCGTTAGCCCGCAGGCTGTTGGCTTCTTCCTTACGTTCAGCTTGCATCCGTGCATAAACAGATTCAGAGACTTCCGGGGAAAACTCGATGCGTTTGAGGCGCACATCCACCACTTCGATACCCAGAGGCTTGGCGCGCTGCTCAACGTTCTTCACAATCTCATCCATAACCACATGACGCTCCTGTGAAATCACATCGCGCACGGTACGTGTGTTGACCGAGGCATTGAGTGCGTCACGAATCTGGGCGCCCAGACGATTCTGGGCCGCGTCCAGCTGATCGCCAAACGAAATGTAGTAACGCAGCGGATCGATAATGCGCCATTTGACATAGGAATCGATAATCAGGTTTTTCTTTTCGGATGTCTGAATACGTTCAGCATCACCTGATTCAATGGTCTGAATGCGTTTGTCCAGCTTGACGATTGTTTCCAGCGGCGCAGGCCACTTGAAATGCAGACCCGGCTCCGAGACAGTGCGCTTCCACTGACCCAGTTTGAACACCATGGCGGTATTGCGTTCACTCACCGTGTAAACGGATGAGGAAAACAGGAAGGCGGCAACAACAAATATGACCGCACCAAAAATTGTCTTGTTCATGATCTCTCCTCTTACCGGCTACGGTCAAAATTGTCGCGACTCAGGCGATTGTCGTTGCGCCTGAGATTGGGCGTCTCGGTAGACGAAGTGTCTGTTGCAGAGCCCGAAGAGGAAGAATCACCGGATGGCCTGCGAGGTGCAGGCGATGAGGTATTGCCAGACTGCCCTTCAAGAATCTTGTCTATTGGCAAATACATCATATTGTTGCCATCCTGGGTATCCAGCAATACCTTGGATGTTTTTTCAAACACTTCCCTGAGTGTTGAAATATAAATACGTTCGCGTGTGACTTCAGGCGCTTTGGCGTATTCGGCCTGAATACTTTCAAAGCGCGATGCAAGACCGCGTGCCTGCGTCACAATGGCCTCACGATAGGCTTCAGCATCCTGAACAAGACGCGATGCGCGACCACGCGCTTCGGGAATGACCTTGCTCGCGTAGGCGTTACCTTCGTTTTTCTGGCGTTCGTTATCCTGCCCGGCCTTAATGGCATCTTCAAACGCTGCCTGAACCTGCTCGGGGGGCTGCACGTTCTGAATCGCCACTGAGGTCACTTCAATGCCCGAACGATAGCGGTTCAGAATCTGCTGCATCAGTTTCATGACGTTATTGGCAGCAGCAGTCCGACTTTCGTACAGAATGTTGTTCATGGCTTCCTTACCGACGATTTCACGCATTGCGGTCTCGCCGGCCTGACGCACAGACTCGGTGGGGTTCACCATGGAAAACAGAAAATCGGCTGCGGGAGAGCGATGCGTCGTTTCATCGGGTGCCAGCTCGGATTTGAGGCGATAGTGCACGGCGAACTGAACTTCAACGATGTTTTCATCTTCGGTCAGCATGAGCGATTCGGCCGGCACCTTGTTGTTCAGATCGGTCTTATAACCGAAGGTGAAACTGCGCACACTGGCAATATCCACTTTCTCGACTGTCTGGATAGGTGCGGGCAGATGCCAGTGCATGCCAGGCAGAACGGTCGCGTGATACCGTCCAAACTGCGTGACAACACCCATATAACCTTCACGAACAATATAGAAACCACTGATCAGCCACAGAGCGATGGCGGCGATGATGATAAAAATAATGCCTGCGCGCGTCGCTTTCGGCGAAGGTGTCAGACCATTGTTCTGAGGAGGACGGTCAAACCCGTTATTGCCACCGCCCTGCTTCTTGCCAAATAGTGATTTGAGTTTTTTATTGAAATCGTTCCAGACCTGATCAAGGTCTGGCGGGCCATCGCCCGGTCTTCCCGGACGTTTCGGCGGTTCGTCGGAATTATTGTTGTTCTGGCTTCCTCGTCCCCAGCCCGGATCATTGAGATTGAAAATATTAAAGAGTCGCAACTTCGTTTCCTATTGAAGGTCTGAACTCGGCGATTGCCCCGCGCAATCCATCCAGACCGGTTCGTTGTAGTGCACTGACAAATACTCGGGCTGGAACGCCCTGTTCGTTTCTTTCTACCTGCGGTTCGTAGCCCGCTTGATCTATTTTATTGTAAATAAGTATGCGTGGGATGTGACTTGCGCCAATTTCGTCCAAAACTTTATCAACTTCGGCAATCTGCTCGTCTCTTTGCGGACTTGC
>JAFAGQ010000161.1 GCA_023422555.1 Pseudomonadota bacterium | reverse complement strand
GGCATATCACTATGGTCGAAGTCGCGGGCAGCAAAGGCTATGCAGAAAAAGCACAACGGTTTGCCGACGATTACGAAAGCGTCAGCTTCGAAAAAGTGCACAACCCGGTAAAGGGATTTTATCCCGGGGCACCGGCAACAGTGCTGGATGTGGGTGCAGGAGCAGGCCGGGACGCCGCTGCCCTGGCTGCTTTGGGCTATCAGATCGATGCCGTAGAGCCAACCGCTGCCATGCGTGAACAGGCGCTGTTGCGTCATCCTCAGGCGAAGGTCAACTGGATTGAAGACAGCCTGCCGGATCTCGCAACCGTCACAGCCAGCGGCAGGAAATACGATCTGATCCTGCTGACTGCCGTCTGGATGCACCTGCTGCCAGAAGAGCGCCTGCCCGCCATGCAGCACTGCTCGAGCCTTCTGGCACGTAATGGCATCATGTCAATGTCCCTGCGCCACGGCCCCGTGCCATCCGAGCGCCATATGTTTGACATCCCGGATGAAGAAACCATTTCCCTGGCCAGAGAATGTGGTCTGCAGCTGCTCTATCACAAAGTCTATAAAAACGACACACTGGGCCGTCAGGATATCTTCTGGAGTTACGCGGTTTTCAGGAAATAAGGTCTGCCGGCTGCCAGCTGACCGTGCCGGTGTCATCCGGCGTCAATCGACGCCCGTCATGCGCCCGCTCGCGAATATACGTCCACACCGTCTGAGGGCCTTCCTTGGTCTGCACCGTGGTCAGCACCCGAAAATACAGGCCGGTGCCGTCTGCACGAAACTCTTCCAGCAAATCGATCAGCGGCACATCGCGTTCCGGACGATCAAACACCATCAGCTCGCCCTCAATCCGGTCCCAGTCGCCTTCGGGCCTCTCCACACTTGCGGGTTCATGTTCCACCAGCGCATCCAGGGCGGGATTGTCGGTACCGCGCGCCAGAATTGCCTGCGCCGGTATTTCAACCATAGGATACCCTTCATCACGATTGACATGATAAATCCGGCCCCAGAGCCAGGCTTTTTCGCTGTGGATTGCCATGGCGCAATGACGTTCGTAATTGCAGCAGCCGGTTTTCAACGTGCCATACACAAAAAGTCGCATGGCGCGAGATACATCCTCTGACATCCCTGAAGACTCCTTATCATATTTGTGATTATTCTGACTCAGGCCGAATGATCTGGCTCAGGCCGCGGTATCCGACTCAGACTGAAATATTGATCCGGACATCGGGATATTCAACCCCGATATGCAAACCATATACCTAACCAAAATAGCCGACGCCGCGCGCCATCATGGCAGCCGCAAGCACAATCAGCACAATACAGACCAGTTCAAGATGAATCAGCTTGCGAATCCGCCGGATCACCGCCGGATCAAGCACAGGCTCACGACCCCGATTCAGGCTCTTGCGCCAGGAAAGGAATGTCATGGTCGGGTAAATCGACAGAATCGCAACCGTGATAAACAGCAGCATCTTGGCGATAAAGGGAATGCTGTGAAAATAATAATCGGTGCCCTTCTCGAAGAACATCACACGCAAGAATCCCACCACCAGCAAGAGGATGGCCGATACGCCATAAATGGCATCCGTGCGCAGGATACGGCGCGCACGCTCGATGCTGATACGGTCCTTGACCAGTACCAGTTCAACAGTCACTGTCGCCACCAGCGTAAACGCCAGCACATGATGCAGGAATGCGAAGAAGATGGTCATCATGAATAGCCCCTCATTGTCTCACTCCTGGATCACCGCGTCCGTCTGGCTGACGCCCTGTTCCCGTGCCATGACCTGTAATGCAATCGCAGCCGCCTTGCCAACATGGTCAGCACATAATTTCGAAGCCAGATCTGCATCACGCTTGCGAATAGCATCGATAATGTCCTGCAGTTCCCGGGCTGTGTCCACCAGCCGTCCCGGCTGCGCCATTGACACTCTTCGAAGAGAATTGATGCGGTTGTTCAGGCCAGTCAATATGTCTTTCACGACAGGATTGCCACAGGCGTTGAGCAACACGTTATAGAAATCGTTCTTTGCCCGAACCACACTTTTAGGATCGGCACCATCTGCAAACTGCACAATAATCGCAAGATTAGCCTGCAGCGCTGCAATGTCGCTGTCCGACGCATTCTGCGCACAGCCCGCTCCCGCAAGGGCTTCCAGGGCCTGTCTTACTGCGTAGATTGATTTTGCTTCGTCGAGCCGGATTTCTGCAACCATGGGCCCCCGAAAAGGCACAATGGTAATCAGCGCTTCTGCCTCGAGTTGCTGAAGCACCTCTCGCATCAGGGATCGGCTGACATCGAACAGTTGACAGAGTTCTCTTTCAACGAGCTTTTGGCCCGGAGAGAACGATCCGTCAACAATGGCGTTGCGCATGCCATCAATAACCTGTTTTTTGAGTGAAAAATCAACGCGCTCGAATTGGATACTCATGGAAAGACCAGAAAATGAGGGCGGTCTGTTTTTTTACGTCAATGGTACCCCGATGCGCAAAGACACATGTCTGGCCAGTTCGGTATGATCTGCCCCTTTGCCCTGCGTTTGCTCTGCAGCACTCCAGACCTTAAGGCAAAGCTGCGAGAATTCGGCAGTATGATCGTCATCCAGGCCCAGTGCGATACCCAAATCTTTTACCATCAACGCCAAACCAAAGCCTGCATTATACTTCCCGGATAAAACAAACTGCCGGAACTTCTTCTGCGTCGAATTATTCATACCGGTAGATTCATTCAGAATATCTACCATTACCTCAGGGTCCAGCCCAAACCGCTTTCCAAGCAAAATCGCTTCGATTCCTATCAGAAACCCTCCAGCCGACACCAGATTGTTCAACGCTTTCATGGCATGGGCAGTACCAACATCCCCCGTACGGGCGACGCTGGAACCCATGGCATTCAAAATCGGCTCGACCTTATCCAGTATCTCCTGACTGCCGCCAAACATGATCGAAAGCTGTCCTGTCTCGGCCCGGGAAACACCACCGGAGACCGGTGCATCAACCAGTTGCGCCCCCAGCTTTTGCGCCTGTTCGGCAAGGCTGCGGGTCACGGTTGGCACGCCCGAACTCATCTCAATAATCACGGTATCCTGCTGCATGCCGGTAAACACGCCATCAGGCCCTGTGAGCACGTCCTGCACAATACTGCTGGTAGGCAGCATCGTAATGATGACGCTCGATTGCCGGGCCACCTGCGCCGGCGTATCTACCGCCTGAATATGCTCGTCATGCAACTGCTTTGCCGCTTCCGGATTTGTATCGTAAACGGCAAGGGTAAAACCGGCTTTCGCCAGATTGCGGACCATGGGCTTTCCCATGCTGCCCAGTCCGATAAATCCTATTTTTGGTGTCGTCATGTCTCTGCCTTTTATTCGCTATTAATCTCACTGGCCATCGTGATGAAAGCCAATCATGCTCTTTAACTCAAGATACTCCATCAATCCGGCCTGGCCCCATTCCCTGCCATTACCGGACTGCTTGTAGCCACCAAATGCCGCGCTGAAATCAGGTGGCGGATAATTGATGTGAACCGTTCCCGCCTGCAGACGCCTGGCAACGTGACGTACGGAATCCGGATCTTTACCTTGAACGTAGCCTGCCAGGCCGTACACGGTATCGTTTGCAATCTCAATTGCCTGATCAATCGAATCGTAGGGCATCATGACCAGTACCGGACCGAAAATCTCCTCACGTGCAATACGCATGTCCGGCGTGACATTGGAAAATACGGTGGGGCGTACGTAATAGCCTTTGTCATAGGGTTCCATTCTGCCTGGTCCACCCACGACCAAATCAGCACCCTCTTCAATCCCGCTGGCAATATGGGACTGAATACTCTCAAATTGCCGTTTGTTCACCACCGGCCCAAGCCGGACTTCGGGATCGTCTGCCGGTCCCACCGTAAACTGCGCAGCGGCCTTTGCCGCAATGCTGGCCGCCTGCACCATCATTGACCGGGGCACCAGCATGCGAGTGGGAATAGAACACGATTGGCCTGAATTGGTAAAACATCCAGCCACTCCTTTGGTGACTGCAGATTCAAGATCCACATCCGGTAAAAGAATATTAGCTGATTTTCCGCCCAGCTCCTGCGCAACCCGCTTGACGGTCGGGGCAGCGCAGCGCGCAACGTCGACACCGGCACGCGTAGAGCCAGTGAATGAGATCATTGCCACATCCGGATGTTCGGCCAATGGAACTCCTGTCCGCAGGCCGTCGCCCATCACCAGATTGAACACACCTGCAGGCACTTTTGCTTCATCCATGACCCTGGCGAAAAGCATGCTGCTCAAGGGGGAATATTCACTCGGTTTCAGAACGACGGTGCAACCTGCGGCGATCGCCGGCGCCAGCTTGACAACAATCTGGTTCACCGGCCAGTTCCATGGCGTGATCAGACCACATACTCCGATTGGTTCCAGGCGCATCCGGGTAGAGCCCTGATCCCATTCAAAGTCGAATGTTTCGAGAACCGAAATTGCCTCTTTCAAATGCACAACACCTCTCATGGCCTGGGCCTCACGCGAGAACGTGATGGGGCACCCCATTTCCAGGCTCATCAGCTGTGCGAACGCTTCATAATTTGCCTGATAGGCGGCAAGAATGCGATTCAACAGATCAAGTCTTTCTTCCCTCGTCGTGTTGCTGAAACCCGGCAAGGCCCGTTTTGCGGCTTCGACAGCGCGGTCAACATCAACCGCGTCACCCATCGCAATGGTGGCGCATACCGCTTCCGTCGAAGGATTCACTAGTTCAAAGGTCTCTACCCCATGCGGGGCAACCCACTGTCCATCAATATAGAACTTATCGTGCACAATCACGCTTGCAAACTCCAAAGTTAACGCAGATAGCCAGCGCCCGCGCAGGGCCCTGACTTCAAGGCTTCTGCCATGACTTACTTATTGATTGGAATATTCGCGTCCTGAATCAGCTTGGCAAAGCGATCGATATCGCGCTCCGTCAGTCTTTGCATTTCCTTCGGCCCGCGACGGTCGCCTTCAGGTGCAACGGCCCCCAGGGAGTCGAGTGCTTCTTTGACTTTCGGGTCATCCAGCGCTTCGTTGACTGCTTTGACCAGTTTCTCGGCGCGGTCTTTGGGGATACCTTTGGGGGCAGCAATGGCATTCCAGACGGCCATATCAAACTCAGGCACACCGCCTTCTTTGAAGGTGGGGGTATCCGGCATTTGGGGAATGCGTTCCGGGCTGGCCACTGCCAGGGGAAGAATTCGATTGCCTTTACTGGCAGGAATCATCGCAACAGTCTGATCGATGACCATATCGACGGTGCCTGCCATCAGATCGACCAGTGCAGGACCGGTGCCACGATAGGGAATCATTTCACTCTTCGTTTTGGTCAGATACAGAAAGTATTCGGCGCCAATATGACCCGTTCCTCCCGGCCCGCCGTTCCCCAGGTTAATCCGCGGCTTGGAAGGATCCCGCATGCGTTTGAGCAGTGAAGGCAGATCCTTGATGCCGCTTGATGCACTGACCGACAGAACCATGGGCACCTCGGCGACCAGACCTAACGGCTCCATCTCTGTTTTCGGGTCAAATTTCATGCTCGGATAGAGCGTTGGCGCAATGGCAAATGAGCCCATATTGCTTAACATGATGGTGTAGCCATCATTTTTTGCTCGCAGGAACTTCTGCACACCCGGCACGCCGCCTACCCCACCGATATTCTCCACGACAATGGTAGTTCCAACGGATTTGGACATCGCATCGGCAACAATGCGTGCCAGGCCATCGGTCGAGCCACCGGGTGCGTACGGCACGATCATGGTAATGGCCTTGTCCGGATAGGCATAGGCACCGCTGGCAGTGGCGACCAGGGCTGCAGCCAGCAAGTAACGGGTAATTTTGAACATAGGAGTCTCCTTCCACTACTCTGTGAGTGAATTGGTTTGCTAACTGATTGTTAACTGCTTGTTATCGGGAGCAACTGAATCACGGGGCCGTAGCTGGCCCCGCATGACGGGATTACTTGGCGGCGCTGGCCTCTTCTTCCCGGAACTCCTTGATCGCCTGTGACGCGATGCGGAACGAATCCATCCCTGCGGGAATGCCGCCATAAATGGCCACGTGCGTCAATGCCCCGCGAATCTCCGTTTCGGTCAGACCATTGCGTAGCGCCCCTTTAACGTGAAGCGTCAGTTCATGAGGCCGATTCAGGACCGAGATCATGGCCAGATTGACCAGACTGCGCTCCCGACGAGTCAGATCGTCATTGCCCCAGCAAAGCCCCCAGCATGACGTGGTCGTGATTTCCTGGGCGATTCGGTTAAAGTCAGTGGCGTTTGCAATCGACTTGTCTACAAATTCCGCACCAAGCACTTCGCGGCGTACCTTCAGGCCTTTTTCATACAGTTCATTTTTCATGATGTTCCTTTTACAGTTAGAGGTTCGAGAGTAAAAATGTCTATTGGTTCTGAACAGCGCGATCTTCAATCGTGATTGCCGCCCATTGCTCCATCACGCGTGCAACATCAGAGATATCCGCATTGTCTCCAAAGGTCGCTGTTGTAATAGCCAGCATTTCCCGGATGGCCACGCTAACGGGCATTGGGATGCCCATCGAGGCCGCTTCCTCAATACACAACGTCACATCCTTGTGCGACAGCTTGTTGGCAAACCCCACCTGAAAGCGGCGACTGAGTACCTCGTTGGGAATTTTGTGGGTGGTTGCTGTATTACGGCCACTGCTGGCATTAATGATTCCCAGAAGCGTCGTCGGTTCGACACCCGCTTTGACGGCCATTGAAATGGCTTCGGACGAAGCCACCAATGCGGCTGCCGATAGCATATTGTTTGCCAGCTTGGCAGCCTGAGCCAGGCCCGGCTTTTCTCCGGCATACAGGATTTTCCCCAGCACACTCAGTATCGGCTCGATCTCCTGACGGCAATGTTCGGGGCACGACACCATGAGCGTCAGTGTGCCTGCGGTCGCCCCCGTCACACCACCGCTCACCGGCGCTTCAACCCAGTCAATATCATGCGTACTGACCATCGCATGTGCCTGTCGCGCGGCACGAATCCCGATTGTGGATAAATCCACGACCCGCCGTACCTGCTTGCCCTTCACCAATTGAGACAGGACGTCTTCGACAATCGCCGGCGTGGGCAGGCTCAATAAAACTGTTTCCACCTGATCTGCCACCGCCTGCACACTCTCGTGAACGCTGGCTCCCGCCGCTTTGGCAGCGTCCAATGCGTCCGCTGAAGTATCGAACACATGAACTTCACGGCCCGATTTAAGCTGATTGACCATCATGGGAAAACCCATGCGCCCCAGGCCGATAAATCCAATCGTTTGGCTATCCAAGAAAATCTCCATATGTCTGATTGTCATACAATATGGCGATACTACATTTTATATTCAGCCAGAAATATAGGGGTTAACCCTTGAATGGATACGATTTCAGGGCGAGCAAATACCGATACGCACTTACGTGCGACGTGAAAAAGTCATGGAGGGGAATCAGGTGGGATGAGGGGTATTGACGATCGATGGACGGGTCAACATTGACTCCGTCTAAACCAGGAATATTTACCAGCCGGTGCTGGCAGTGATCGTCGAACCGGGATTCAGCGCGTCAAAACTGCGCGTCAGAAAGTCCAGCAACAGGTTCATTCTGGCAGTCAGATGTGTCTGCTCCCGGTAGACAGCATAGATATCGGCATTGGGTGTGGAGTAATTGCCCAGCACCTGCACCAGCCTTCCGCTGCGCAGATATTTGGCCACATCCCATTCTGCGCGCATCACAACGCCATGTCCTTCCAGTGCCCATTGCACACCCACATAACCGTCATTGGTAATCAGGTTGCCGGTAACGGGGATTTTCTCTGTACTCTTGCCATTACTCAGAATCCATTCCGAATAAGGTAACTCATCCTGCTTGATCACAATACAGTTGTGTTTAAGCAGATCCTGCGGTGTCGCGGGCATGCCGGCACGACCCAGATAGGCCGCCGAGGCGACCAGCAGCCGGCGATTCTCGGCAAGCAATCGGGTCTTCAGATTCCGGTCGGGTGGTTTGCCGAACTGAATCGACAAGTCAAAGGCGTTGTCGCTCACAGGCGGCGGAAACGGCGTCAGAAACAGCTGAATAGTAATGGCCGGATATTTCTTCACGAAGCGGGAAATCAGCGGTTGAATATAACTTCTGCCAAACCCCAGCGTGGCATTCACCCGAATCAGTCCTTCCGGTTCAGATTTGAGCTTGAACATCTCCCGGTCCAGCGCTTCGATCTGCCCAAGAATATTGCGAGCATGTTCCAGATAAACCATCCCCTCGGCAGTAGGACTCATGCGCCTGGTACTGCGATTCACAAGTGTCATACCCAGACGCGCTTCCAGCTGTATCAGACGCTTGCTGGCAGCCGAAGGTGTCACTCCCAGTCGCAACGCAGCCGCCGACAGACTGCCAGCGGACATGAGCGCATCAAAGAAGTACAAATCGGCAGAATGGCGTAAATCATGCTTCATGGATTTTCAACTTTCAGGCACAAATCCTGTGAAATTAGTCGCATTTTAACACTCGCAAATATTTCTAGAATATAGCCAGCTTTTATCTCCAGGAGACCATCCATGAAAACATTCAAAATCGCATGCATCCCCGGCGATGGCATCGGCAAGGAAGTGATTCCTGCCGGCCAGACCGTGCTGCAGACGCTTGCCGATACACTCAAGCAGTTCTCATTTGAATTTACCGAGTTCGACTGGGGCGGCGATTACTACCGCAAGCATGGCGTCATGATGCCCGAAGACGGCCTGAACGCCTTGTATGACAAGGACGCCATTCTGTTCGGTTCTGCCGGCGACCCGGACATTGCCGACCACATCACCCTGTGGGGTCTGCGCCTGAAAATCTGTCAGGGGCTGGATCAGTATGCCAACGTGCGTCCGACCCGGATTCTGCCAGGCATCGACGCCCCCTTGAAACGCTGCCAGCCCAAAGACCTGGACTGGGTCATCGTGCGCGAAAACAGTGAAGGCGAATATTCCGGTGTGGGTGGTCGTGTTCATCAGGGGCATCCGCTGGAAGCCGCTACTGATGTATCCATGATGACCCGTGCAGGCGTCGAGCGCATCATGCGCTTTGCATTCAAACTTGCACAATCGCGCCCTCGCAAACAGCTGACCGTTATTACCAAGTCCAATGCACAGCGTCACGCCATGGTCATGTGGGACGAAATTGCAGTTGAAATTGCCAAAGAATTCCCCGACGTTAAATGGGACAAGGAACTGGTGGATGCAGCCACAGCGCGCATGGTCAACAAGCCTGCCACGCTCGACACCATTGTTGCCACCAACCTGCACGCCGACATCCTGAGTGACCTGGCCGCCGCGCTGGCAGGCAGTCTTGGCATTGCGCCTACAGGAAATATCGATCCGGAGCGTCGCTACCCCTCAATGTTTGAACCCATCCACGGCTCTGCATTCGACATCATGGGCAAAGGTCTGGCCAATCCGATTGGTACCTTCTGGTGCGCGGTCATGCTGCTGAGCCATCTGGGCGAAGATCAGGCAGCATCTGTACTGATGCAAAGCATAGAGAATGCCACGGCAGACCCTGCCCTGCACACCGGCGATCTTGGCGGCAAAGCCACCACCGCACAGGTGACTGAAGCCGTTTGCCAGTACATTCGCAATCACGCAAAAACACAGAAAGCGGCTTAAGCCGATAGTGGAGCAGACATGCTATATCAATCTATCAATAAAACAGTGAACAGTCCTGTAAAACCTGTCCGGCGCTCATTGGCGCTGCTGCTGGGCGTCGTCCTGGCCGCAGCGGGCAGCGCGGTGAGCGCACAATCCTTTCCCGAGCAGCCGGTCAAACTGGTGGTGCCTTTTCCTGCGGGTGGCACAACCGATGTTCTGGCTCGCGCGTTGGGTCAGAAACTGGCAGAAAAAATCCACCAGCCGGTCATTATCGAAAACAAACCAGGCGCAGGGGCCACCATTGGTGCAGAATACGTTGCCCGGGCCAAACCGGACGGCTATACACTGCTGATGGGCGCCGTACATCACACCATCGCGACTACGTTCTACCGTTCATTGCGTTACGATTTCCAGAAAGACTTTGCACCTGTTACCACAGTTGCCATGGTGCCGAATGTGATGGTGGTCAATAACAAAGTGGGCGCAAAAACAGTGGCTGAATTGGTGGACCTTGCAAAACGGGAACCCGGCAAACTCAGTTTTGGTTCCAATGGTGTAGGCACCGGTCAGCATCTGATCGGAGAACGCGTCCAGTTAATGAAGGATATCAAATTGCTGCACGTTCCTTATAAAGGCAGCGGTCCGTTGACCACAGATCTGCTTGGCGGACAGGTGGATATGTCATTTGACACAATCACAACTGTATTGCCGTATATCAAGGAAAAGAAACTGACCGCACTAGCCGTCACGACAGGCACACGCTCGCCTGCCCTGCCAGACGTTCCTACGCTGGATGAGTCAGGCCTCAAAGGCTTTGATGATGGAACGTGGTTCGGCATTCTTGCTCCCCAGGGCACACCGAAAGATACGGTCAGCTTTCTGAGCAAAAATCTGACCGAAATCATCAAGTCCGATGCCTTCAAAAAAGACATGGACAAAATCGGTGCTGAAGTCATTGGTGACACGCCAGAAGAGATGCAAAAGCGCATTGCCGATGACACAAGCCGTTATGCAGAACTGGTGAACCGCCTGCAGCTCAAGGCGAATTGAAATGGCTGGGCAGGCCGGCCGTGCTAGCCGGTTTGCCCGCTGCCCTCACCCTGTATGGTCACAACCAGACTTCGTGGTCCGCCGTGATTGCGATGCTCACACAGATAAACGCCCTGCCAGGTTCCCATATTCAGCGCGCCGCGCGTGATTGGCACTGTCAGCGAACACCCGAGAAGACTGCTTTTGAAATGCGCAGGCAGATCATCGCTGCCTTCATAAGTATGCGTGTAATAGGGTTCATCTTCTGGTACGAGATGATTGAAGTAGCTTTCAAAATCCACACGAACAGACGGATCCGCATTTTCATTGATCGTCAGGGCAGCCGAGGTATGTTTGAGAAACACATGCATGATTCCGGTCCGCAACCCGGAGAGCTCCGGCACCTGCCTGAGAATTTCATCGGTCACCAAATGAAACCCTCTTGGACGGGCTTTCAATTCAAATTCTTTCTGAATCCACATGATCGAATACCTGCTTTGTCTTGATAAACTCGCCAGTGATCTGGCCATCGCAGACTTATACTAATGCAATGCAGATGGGAATGTCATCAAGATGGAGCACTCGGCTGCGCGCAGGATACTTCCAATAATGTAATGCCGCGCCAATAGCACGACGAATTAAGGCAATGGTGTCACATACACGTCAATCAACTTCGCACCGCGCCCCCTGTCGTGTGATGCGCAGGCAATGCCGGTCCAGGGCTCCCGGACCAGCTCAGCACTCACTTACTTCAGCTTGAAATCCATCGCCTTCAGCAACGTCGCCCATTCTTTCTGCTCTTTCTCCAGATAGACTTTGGCTTCTTCGGCAGAACCGCCAATCACCGTATTACCATCTGCTTCCATGCGCTTGACGTATTCCGGGTCTTTGCTCACCTGCATAAATGCCTTGCTCACACGGTCGACCGCTTCCTGGGGCATAT
>JAFAGQ010000155.1 GCA_023422555.1 Pseudomonadota bacterium | reverse complement strand
CCAGGATCAGGGCATCATCATCCCAGCTATCCCAAAGTCCGGTGACGATTTCAAGAAATTCGTCGGCGCGGTCGTAACGAAGATCATGTTCAAGATGCTCTTCATATCCGAAATTCTCGGCTTCGGAGTTATTCAATGACGTGACAACGTTCCACGCCACTCGTCCTGCAGTCATCAGATCAAGCGTCGCGAACAGGCGAGCGACATGGTACGGTTCATAGTAGGTGGTTGAATAGGTTGCACCAAGTCCCAAATGCGATGTGACAGCGGCCATTGTCATCAGGACCGTTGTTGGATCAAGCTTGACCGCACGGATCCCGTTTGCCACTGTTTCCCGATGATCGTCTCCGTAGATATCGGGCATGGCAAGCCGGTCGTCAAAGAAAGCCATATCGAACTTTGCATCTTCCAGCGTTCGGGCGATTCGTTGATAGTAGGCCGGAGAGATAAAGTCACCCATGGACGAGGGATGACGCCATGAACCGACATAGTTGGAACAGTTCTGTGCCTGCATAAAAGCAATCAGGCTCATCTGGCGCTTGGCTTGTGTCATAGTAATTCCTGGTTATAAATTGATTGTTGGACGGGTCGATCAGTCGATGTGAGCGCCTGACGCTTTAACTGCTTCTCCCCAGCGTTGCGTTTCCTTGGCGAGAAACCGGGCGAAGTCGTCTGCCGTTCCGCCGCGCACAGAAGAGCCTGCCGTATGGTAATGAGCAATCGCTTCTTTTGATTTCAGGGCTTCATTGAGCGCGCTGTTCATCTTGTCAATAATGGGGCGCGGCGTGGACTTACGTGCAAGGACACCGGCCCAGGTCGAAGCCTCAAAATCTTTCAGACCCTGTTCCTGCAGTGTAGGGATGTCTTTCGCCTGAGGCAGGCGTTCGCGCACGCTGATACCCAGCGCACGAACTCGTCCTGCCTGAATATGCGGCAGTACCGCAGTGGATGTGTCAAAGGCAAATTGCACCCGTCCGCCGATAAGATCCGTCATCATTGGCGATGATCCTTTGTAGGGCACGTGCAGCATCTGCATCCCGGTCTGACGCTTAAGCATCTCCATCGCAATATGCTGCGTAACGCCATAACCACTGGAGCCATATGAAATTTCGCCAGATTTGCTTTTCACGTATGCGATCATTTCTTCCAGATTATGGACGGGTGTCTCCATATTGGTTACCAGAAACATGGGACTTTCATTCAGTAGAATGATGGGCTCGAAATCTTCTCGTGGGTTGTATGGCAATTTTTTGTACAGTGCCGGGTTAATTGCCAGCGTGCCTGTTGAACCATATAAAAGTGTGTATCCGTCGGCTGGTTCATTTTTAACGTATTGGTGAGCAATGATTCCTGCAGCGCCAACCCGGTTATCGACATAAATGCTCTGCTTGAGCACTTTACTCGTCGCGTCGGCGATCAATCTGGCTCCTACGTCAGATGCCTGTCCGGGTGGGAAACCCACCACAAAGCGCACGGCACGCGAAGGATATTTGTCTGCTGATTCACTGGCTGTCGCTGAGCGAATGCCTGCGAGCGCTAGCGGGGATGCGGCGAGAGCCTGGGTGAAGGCGCGTCTGGTGATCATGAAGTCTCCTGGTTGTATGTTGTGGTTATGATATTCAGTACTACTGTAAAACCGACTTTTTCTAAAGCATGTCATCTGGTCCAGCTACTTAACTTCATCGGTGCTGATGTAAACACAATTGCGATATTTTCGATATTCCGTCACGCGGCGGCGCGCCAGCCCAGCCTTTCCGAAATGGCGCGAGCTGCCTTTGCCAACGTTGTGGGGACAATGCCGTCTCTATCAGGCGCAAGCCGATCTGCCGGCGATGTCAGCGATAGTGCCATCACCATGCGTCCCTGTGCGTTGAAGATTGGTGCGCTGAATGCATTGACAACTACTTGGTGAAAGGGAGATGTTCGTTCTGCGGCCGCACGCGCGATGCCGTGAATCTTTGCCTGCTCAACTTCTGTTTCAAATAACTGACGCTGTTTCAATGCTTCGTGCGCGTCACAGCAACTGGTCGCCAGATCTTCTTCAATGAGTGTGTTCATGATCTCTTCCGGTTGAAACGCCGCAAATGCGCGTCCTGTTGCCGATCGAGTAATGCTCATGACCAGACCAGTACGCAGATTCTGGCTTACGGGCTGGCGCGAAGGTTCCCAGCGAATGGCGGTAGGACCGCGATTTCCCCATACCGCCAGACACAAGGTGTATTGACCAAGCTGTTCGCAGAGCTCGGGCAGGGCGGCGGTAGCCAGACGAATGGCTTCGACATCTCCCAGGCTGGATCCGCCCAGGTCCAGACTTACGGGACCCAGATCGTGTGCATAGGTGACCATATAGCGTCCACCGCCAAAGGCGAGGGGTTTGCAATCCTGACGCGCCGAGATTTTTTCAACCTGGCCTAGAAATACAACATGATCTCCACCCGGGTAAGCCGCGACCTTTCGGCATTCAAGATGTGCGGCACAGCCGTCCAGAACCGGGGCTCCGCCTATCCCATTACGAAAGCCGATTTCTGAAAATTTATCATCGCGGCTTTTGGCAAAATGATTGGATATGTCAACCTGGTTGTCCGCAAGAATATTGATAACAAAGTGATCATTGTCGCGAAACGCAGGATGGCTGCTGGAGCTTGTGGATTGGCTCCAGAGAACGAGGGGAGGGTCAATGGAGACTGAGCTGAATGAATTTGCCGTCACACCGTAGTGCCTGCCCTGAGCATCCTGAGTGGTCACAACGGTCACGCCGGTAACGAACGTACCCAGCACATCTCTGAAAGCCCGTTGATCAAAAGTTATTGCATCTGTCATTCGATTTCTCCCTTCTGCGCGATATGACACTTGTCTTGTGTCATTGGAAGAAAGTGTATTGGGCGGACAGGGAAAAGAGAAATTGTGGGTATCAATCCATTTATAGATGTGGCCTATAAATAGGATCCGGGCTATTACAGTTGTGGTTATTCCGGCATGGGCGGCGGGTTCACCATCGCCTGCTTGAGATACTGACAAAAGCTTTGGACAGTTGTGCCGGGTCTGGCGTTGCGCAGGGTAACGATACCGAATGCACGCGTCAGTCTGATATCGCTGAGTTCAACGGCCACATGCCCGGCCCGCTGGCTGCGGCGTGCCATGGAACGCGTCAGCAATGTAATACCCATTTTGGCATCAAGCATGCCCAATAAGGTTGCAAGATTGCTGGCAGACATGGCACGGCGCAGTGTTAATTGCTGAAGGCCCAGGGAATCGCCAATACGAGCCAGCATGGGTTCGTATTGTTCAAGCATGAGAATAGGGTAAGTCACAATTTCCGAAAGCGAAACTTCCTTTTTGCTGGCTAACTCATGCTCCGCTGGGACGACCAGAACCATGTCATCTTCTCGTATGGGGTCAAAGTCAAAACGCGGGTCGCCGCCTTCAAGTGAAAGTACCGCGATGTCCGCCGCGCCTTCCTGCAGGGCTTTGAGGGCATCCTGGTAACGCAGGTCGCGCAGGTCAACCTGAACAGTCGGGAACTGCTGGCAATAGTCATGAATAATGGGTGGTAAGGTCATCGCGGCCAGCATCGGTGTTGCGGCTACGATCACCCGCTGCCGGGCAGATTCGGCATCGCGTCGAAACTTCTCTACAAGCTGACGTAGCCCCTGCAAGGCAGATGTCGCTTCGTCCAATAACTGTTCTCCCTGCGTCGTCAGCTTGATGCTGCGTGTGGTTCGCACCAGAAGTTTCGTTCCCAGCATGCTTTCCAGACGTTGGATTCGACTCGTCACAGATGGCTGTGTAATGTGCAGATGTTCAGCAGCGAGGCTGAAGCTACCCAATTGTGCCACTGCAATGAACGTCTCAAGATGGGAGAGCTCGAATCGCATGGATGATGCCATCGAGTGTGTATCTGCGTTTTGTCTTGTTTTATCTGGCATTGCAGGTTCCGGAAAACTGATCGAAAATTTATTGTTCTTTTTGGTGTATTGGTGGTCAATTACCACTATATTAGCAATAGTCTATCAATACTCTTGTTCACTTTAAGTAAAGCCTATCCCGAAGAGGTAAAACGATATGCCAAAGCTTAAACCTGGAACCATTATTCCTACAGAAGCAGAAGATGCCGCTATTACCAAGGCTGCGATGGAGGATCCAGACACATTTCATCCGACAGAGGAAAACCTGGACAATTTTTACCGGAATGCGGTGCGTGGCACTCCATTCTTGCAATCATCCAAATTTCACATGATCGAACATCGCAAATACTGAACAAAGTGGACGGATGTTATCGTTATTCGCATCAATGCAAACATCGCTTCACACACGGGTCATGCTTGCAGAGTTACAGAGCTTGATTCAGCGGCACAACGAAATCGTGCCGCTGTTGTTCTGCTTGCCAAAGGTCATATTCCCACTGCATTCCGGCCCACAGGCGACTGCTGGTCTTGATGCGAAGACTCGGCATGGACTAACCATTTGAGGACATACTTCTGTCATGAGTAAAACAGTGTTTGATTTCACAGATGAGGAAATGGCCCAACGGCTGCCGCTATGGACGGTGTTAACTGATATTTTTGTGAATGTCGATCAAACAAAGGAAGAGTTCAAGATGGATACGAACTACATCGCACTCAACTTGTCGAAATTTGGACTTTCCATACAAACCCTGGAAGAAATATTGAAAGATGAGATTGGGCCGATATTCGCCCGCAATTTCAGCATTTTTATGTCTTTTCCAGAAACTGAGGGATGGAGTGCAGAAGATGTAGAAGTGATTATGAAGAATCATCGAGCCCAAAAATATACGCTAGATGGTTTGTGGCACAAATTATTTAAAAAGAATCCTTTCAAGAATGTAACAGTGGCGAAGCGTTGGGCCGCGATCAAAAAAAGATTGAAAGAGATGGGCATACCCGAGTTATCCAATCCACAGTTGGATGAATGAGGAGACGTGACCTGGAGTAGATGGATCTGTCGACGCGCTAAAAGCAAAACCAATACTGCTCGGTATTATTCGTGCCAATCCGGCTTGAATGGAGGAAGAGAGGATGATGCGAAGGCAAAAATAAAAACGGCCCAAGCACTTTATATGCATGAGCCGTTCTTGAATCTGGTTGCGGGGGCAGGATTTGAACCTACGACCTTCGGGTTATGAGCCCGACGAGCTGCCAGACTGCTCCACCCCGCGTCTGGTAAGAAAAGAATCATAGCCCAATTTGAG
>JAFAGQ010000128.1 GCA_023422555.1 Pseudomonadota bacterium | reverse complement strand
ATTTTCATTGTGCCGCCACTTTCTGCTGTTCGGCGATCCATTTGTCATAGTCTTCGGGAGACACGACACGCACCACGATAGGCATGAACGCATGGTTCTGACCACAGAGCTCGGCGCACTGGCCGCGGTACGTACCGACCTTTTCAGCGCGGAACCACGTATCGCGCAGGAATCCGGGAATGGCATCCTGCTTCACACCCAGCTCAGGTACGTAAAATGCATGAATAACGTCATCGGCCGTGAGAACGACGCGAACTTTCTTGCCTGCAGGAACAACCAGTTCGTTGTCCACTTCCATCAGGTAAGTATTGGATTTTTCTGCTTTGCCCTCAATCTGATCATAAGGCGTAGTCAGGTTGGAGATGAAGTTGATGCCCTTGGCTTTACCGTCCAGATATTCGTAGCCCCATTTCCACTGATAGCCGGTAGCCTTGATGGTGAGGTCGGCGCTGCTGGTATCTTTCATGGCAACCACCGTCTTGGTAGCAGGCAAGGCCATGGCGATAACGATGATGAAGGGAATAACGGTCCAGGCAACTTCAACGCCCATGTGCTCATGGAAAACAGAAGCCTTGAACCCTTTTGATTTACGATGCGCCCAGATCGAGTAGAACATGACGCCAAAGACGCCAATGAAAATGACCGTACAGATGATCAGCATCATGATGTGCAGACTGTACATGCTTTCGGCGATTTCGGTGACACCCTTATGCAGATTGACTTGCAATACCCTAGGACCACCTGGCATATCCTGGACGTCAGCCCATGCCGTACAGGCTGGCAGGATCCCTCCAAGACCAAGTAAACCTTGCAACTTCTTCATGTTGACCTCATTATTGTGCGCTCCCCCGTTTTATAGTCTAACTGATCGGATGCGCCTGATTATCGTAGCTGACATCATGGGCTAAATACAGCGCCCAACATAACCCTCTTGCGGTACAGGATTATACCCAAGACGCCTTGACCTGTGTCAAAGATACTTCATTTAACCATATAAATGCACATGCGAGCCTGTAGCGGATTGGTTTGCGAATACAATCGTTGCATGTTAGACACGACAAGAATCAGAACTTGAACAGAATTCCTGCCCTCTATGCTGCCCTGCTTCAATCCATACAGGAGGTTCCTCCGGAATTCTCCCTGCCCCTGACCATTTCGGGCAAACTGGCGGGATTTATTACGCCGCAGGCAGTCAAGGCGCTGGCCCATCTGCCGCAACTGCGGATCACGGAAACTGCGGCCCATCTGGCCGATCCAGGCACCCCCAGATACGAACTGGAGCCACTATTGGCCCACGTTGCCAACATCCTTCGCGAAGCCGGCCTGCTCAAGACCTGGCGTGATGAACTGCTGACGGTTTATGCCGAAGGCGAGGATCTGGCAAGAATGGAGCGCGCAGCCATGCGCCCCCTGGGGCTGCTGACGCATGCTGTGCACCTGAATGCCTGGACGCCCGATCTGAACCTGTATATTGCAAAGCGATCCCTGACCAAGGCAACCGATCCGGGCATGTGGGACACGCTGGCCGGCGGGCTGGCCAACGGTGCCGAAAATCTGGAGCATGCGCTGGTTCGGGAAACATTCGAAGAGGCTGGACTCAGTGAACCCGATATCACCTGTCGAACACCCTTGCGAACCCTGCTGCGGATGCACCGACGCTTGCCGGAAGGCTATCAGGTAGAAGACATCCTGGTCAGCGACTGTATTCTGAGCCCCCAGGCCACGCCGCGCAATATGGACGGCGAAGTCTCTGAAATCCGCGTGGTAACACAGCAGGAAGTTGTGCAGATGATTGCCGATCGTGTCGTCACGCTGGAAGCTGCGCTTGTTATACTGGAAGGCATTCTGAGCCGCACATCCGAAACATTGCTCACGCGTTATCACGCGTAGCGTCTGAAACGCAGGGAGAACCTCATGACTAACAGCAACCCGTTTGACAGACCCGGTCTGGGCCAGGGCAGCGCCGGCAATCCCATCATGCAAAGCCTGGATATGATGAGCAAGGCATGGCAGCAGTTTGCACAAGTGCAGAACGCAGCCAGCCCCGTCTTCGCCGTGCCCACGGCACTGGATGCCAGCGAACTCGACAAGCGCATTCAGGAACTCAAGAGTATAGAAAACTGGCTCACCATGAATCTGACCATGCTTTCGGGCACGATTCAGGGACTGGAGATACAGCGCGCCAGCATCAATACGCTCAAAACGTTTGTCGATACCATGCAGAACCAGAGCAGTGAACGCTCTTTCGACGAAATATTCGGGATCAGCAAAAAGCCGGCAGACAAAGGCAGCGCTCAAAAAAGCACGACTGAAAAGGCCGGCAAACAGGATAAGGCGGCAAGTGAAAAACCTGGCGATCAGCCATTTGCGGCGGAATCGGTCAACCAGGCAGCACAGGCCTGGTGGGATATGCTGCAAGGACAGTTTTCCCAACTTGCGCAGACTGTAACCCAGGCATCACAGGCATCCACAACACAGGCGGGGTCGGCACCCAAATCGGCGCACAAGGAACCCTCGCCAGTCAAAACGCCACCCGGTCCGGAGCCAGACGAGCCTGCAGACCCTCAGGAGCCTGTCAAACCCACCACCCGCAAGCGTGCTGCCGCCAAACGCCGTACCACAAGTCGCAGCACGGCCTGACATCAACATAATAGGAGACCCGGTACAGCAGACACGTCATCCGCAATCGGGCCGCCCTCACTCCATTCACCTCAGACCCATTTTTAATTCTCGACAAATATCATTATGCTAAACATCGTTATTCTCGCAGCCGGTATGGGCAAACGCATGCAGTCAGACCTGCCCAAGGTTTTGCATACTCTGGCCGGCAAACCCATGCTGGCACAGGTGATTGACAGCGCCCGTCAGCTGTCGCCTGACCGCATTATCGTTGTGGTCGGGCACGGCGCCGATGCCGTGAAAAAAGCCTTTGCTGATCAGGCCGACATTCAATATGCCCTGCAGCAGCCCCAGCATGGTACTGGTCATGCGGTTCAACAGGCACTGCCGTTGCTGGTTGGCGGCGATAATCCCGACGATACCACCATTGTGCTTTATGGCGATGTGCCCCTGGTCCAGCCCGCGACACTCAAACGACTGTTACAGGCCCGCGCAAAGGGCATGGCCGTGCTGACCGAAACGCTGGATGATCCCACGGGCTATGGTCGCATTGTGCGAAATGAAAGCGGTCAAGTGCAGCGCATTGTCGAACACAAGGATGCGACGGAACAGGAACACGCAATTTGCGAAGTCAATACCGGCATTCTGGCGGCGCCTACAGGCAAAATCAAAGACTGGCTGGGTCGCATCGACAACAACAATGCTCAGGGCGAATATTATCTGACTGATATTATCGGTTTGTCTGTGCAGGACAACGTCCCCGTCAACGCCGCACAACCGGATGCCAGCTGGGAAACACTGGGCGTGAACAGCCGCGTGCAGCAGGCACAGCTGGAACGCGCCTGGCAGGCTGAGCAGGCACAGCGTCTGCTGGTTCAGGGAGTCACTCTGGCCGATCCCGCGCGCTTTGATCTGCGCGGCACGCTCGAATGTGGTCGCGATGTATTCATTGATGTCGGCTGCGTTTTTGAAGGCGAAGTCAAACTGGCAGATGGCGTACGCGTAGGCCCTCATTGCGTATTGCGTAACGTCACGCTGGGTGCCGGCACACAGGTTGAGGCGTTCAGTCATCTGGAACAGGCCACGGCTGCCGAAAATGTCAAAATCGGACCCTACGCGCGCCTGCGTCCCGGTGCTGAACTTGCCGCGGATTCTCATGTGGGCAATTTCGTGGAACTGAAGAAAACACGACTTGGTGAAGGCAGCAAGGCCAATCATCTGAGCTATCTGGGTGACTCGGAAATTGGTGCACGCGTCAATATTGGTGCCGGCACGATTACCTGCAACTACGACGGTGTCAACAAATTCAAGACCATCATCGAAGACGATGCCTTTATTGGCTCCGATTCGCAGCTGGTCGCACCGGTCAAGGTCGGCAAGGGCGCGACCCTTGGCGCCGGCACCACCTTGACCAAAGATGCGCCGGCAGAAAAACTCACCCTTTCACGCACCCGACAAACTACCCTGGAAAACTGGACACGTCCGGTAAAGAAAAAAGATTAATCGCATGGCTGAAGCAGCAACCGGCAGTACAGAAAGTAATACCAGTTCTACCCCCAGACCGCCATCAACAGGCCTTCCAACACCTGCGCGGTACTGGGCTGCCGGTGCGGTCATGACCGCCATTGGCGTCAGCGTGCTGGATGCGAATGTCGCCAATATTGCCTTACCCACCATTTCCCGGGAATTGAATATTGGCGAAGCCGATTCCATCTGGATCGTTAACGCTTATACCATCACCAT
The DNA here is from genome assembly GCA_023422555.1 of Pseudomonadota bacterium. Taxonomy (GTDB): domain Bacteria; phylum Pseudomonadota; class Gammaproteobacteria; order Burkholderiales; family Burkholderiaceae_B; genus Advenella. The sequence goes on along the minus strand of JAFAGQ010000128.1, from coordinate 3,957 downwards.
CATGGCAACGCTGTTGCCATTTTCGGCAATCGCCGAACGCGTCGGGTTCAAGCGCATCTTCCGACTTGGACTGGCGGTGTTTACGATTGCAACCCTGCTTTGCGCCATGTCAGGCAATCTGCAGCTTCTGGTCGCAGCGCGTATTCTTCAGGGACTGGGCGCTGCCTCCATGATGTGCCTGTTTGGCGGTCTTGTTCGTTATATCTACCCCGCCCACAAGATTGCCGCTGGCATCAGCCTGAACGCCATGACGGTGGGCGTCACCTCCGTCATCGGTCCTTCCATCGGGGCCGCAATCCTCTCGGTCGCATCATGGCAGTGGGTCTTCGGATTTACAGCGCCCATCTGCCTTTTTGCCATGTACGCCGCGGGTTATCTGCCAGAGGCACCACCCAGCAATCGCGGACGCTTCGACTACCTGAGTGCCATTCTGAATGTCGCCATGTTTTCGCTGCTGCTGATTGGTCTGGACGCCATCGGGCGCGATCCCGGCCGCGGCCTGGTTCTGCTGGGCGTCGCTGCAGTGTGTGCGGTTTTCCTGGTCCGTCGATCCTTGCCGCAGGCCGCGCCGCTTGTGCCTGTGGACCTGTTCCGCTTTCCGGTCTTCAAATACGCCGTGATTGTCTCTGCACTCACCTTCACTGCGCAGATGATCTCCATGCTGGCATTGCCTTTTTATTATCTGCACAATCTGGGCATCCCTTTGCAAAAGGTCGGTTTACTGTTTGGCGTCTGGCCCGTTGGCAGTGTCGTCATTGCGTCGTTGTCGGCCAAACTGTGCCACTATTTCAAAGCGTCGCTGCTCGCCGGTATCGGTGCCCTTTTGATGGCAATCGGCATTATTACGCTTATCTCTCTGCCCGGTGGCATCTCGCTCTGGTATTACGTACCGCCTATGTTTATCGCCGGCATGGGCTTTGGGTTTTTCCAGACGCCCAACAATCGCGCCATGCTCATGTCCACGCCGCTAAAACGCAGTGGCGCAACAGGCGGCGTTCAGGCAACCACGCGCCTTTTCGGTCAGGGTGTAGGCGCAGCCTGCGTGGCGATCAGTTTTCATGTGGACCAGGTACGCGGGCCAATGTATGTCATGGGATTTGCCAGCGCAATGGTTATAATTGCTGTCATCATCAACCTGTACCGATACGTGAAGGGCCTAGATACCGATGTCTCCTGATCCTGTCTCTGTTCCCAGGGCCGTGACACTGGCGGTTGCGCTCATCGTCAAGAACGAAGCGCAGAATCTGGCTGCCAGTCTGGACTCTGTGGCAGGCTGGGCCGACGAAATCGTCATACTGGATTCGGGCAGCACAGATGAAACAGAACAAATCGCGCGGCGCTACACGCAAGCTTTCTACACCGCGACAGACTGGCCGGGCTTTGGCCCGCAAAGACAGCGCGCACAAACCTACGTGACCTCAGACTGGATACTCTGGCTGGATGCAGACGAACGCGTGACGCCAGAGCTGCGCGCCAGCATAGACGCGGCACTCCAGGTTCCTCCTTCAAATACCATTTATCAGGTTGCCCGCCTCAGCTGGGCGTTTGGCCGCTATATTCGTCATTGTGGCTGGTATCCCGGCTATGTAGAGAGACTGCATCCAATGGCACTCACTCAATACGATGACTCACTGGTACACGAATCCCTGGTTCGCCCGCCCGGTGTGCGCCTGGAAACGCTGAAAGGCGATCTGCTGCACTTTACCTACGATTCGGTAGACCAGCATCTGCGCAAATCAGCCGGCTACGCCATCGCCTGGGCCGAACAGCGCGCCGCTGCCGGCAAAACCGGATCGCTGACCACCGCGACGCTGCATGCAATTGCGCGATTTTTTCGAACCTATTTCCTGAAACTGGGCATCCTGGATGGCAAGGCGGGGTTTCTGCTATCGGTCATGGCAGCGCAGTCTGTCTTCAACAAATATGCCTGCCTGTGGTCCCGAACCCGTCAGGCCCGGCCTCCCCGCTGAGCCGTTGGCATCACAACTGTCATGAAGATCCTGCAGGTAAATTTCGAGAAAGGCTGGCGCGGCGGAGAACGCCAGACGCTATATTGCATGCGGGCTTTCCGCGAGGCGGGCCATGAAGTGAGTCTGCTGGCACGCGACGGTCATGCGCTGGCACAGGCCGCCAGCACTGAAGGTTTCAACGTCATCACGCGCAAGCGGCCTTTCGAACAGGGCCTGTTTCTTCTTGGTCACGCGCGCGATTTCGATATAGTGCATGTACAAACCGCCGGCTCGCTGACGTGGGCGGCGCTCACTCGCCGTTTCTTTAAGGGCGCACGTCTGGTTTTCACGCGAAGAACCTCCCTGCCCGTCAAACCAGAGCGGCAATGGCGCACCCTTCGCAAATGGCGCAAGGCAGACCTGTTCGTTGCGATCAGTCGCATGGCGGCAAGTGAACCTTCCCGCCTGGGTATTTCAACTGTGTTGATTTCAAGTGCCATTGAGCCATTGAAGATCGATCAGACCCACGCCGAACAGGTTCGACAGGAGTTTGGACTTGGCGGCAAGAAAGTGATTGCCACCAGCGCCGCCCTGGTTTCGGTCAAAGACCCACTGACACTGATTCGTGCCATTGCCCGACTGCACGCACAGCGCCAGGATTTTGTGTTTTTGCATTTTGGTGCCGGCGGCGATTGTGAAGACGATGCCCGCAAGTTGATTGCGGAACATGGTCTGCTGCAGGTTTACCATCTTGCAGGATTCAGGCAAAAAGTAGAAGACTTGTACAGCCTGTTCGACATCTTTGTGATGAGTAGCCGCGAAGAGGCACTGGGCAGCAGCGTACTGGATGCATTCCAGTTGCGGATCCCTGTTGTCTCCACCAACGCAGGCGGGCTGGCTGAACTGCTCGATGACAATCGTGGTTATCTTTGCGACATCGGCGATGACGAGGCCATGGCCGAAGCGCTGGCGCGTGTGCTGGATCACCCTGAAGAAGCGCGCGCACGCGCCGATAAGGCCTGGCAGTACGTTCACGAACAACATGATATCCAACGCATGAGCGAGCGATATCTTAAGCAGTTTGAGAAACTGATCAGCAGGACGCAAGGCGCAGCGGTATAGGTGCTATCTTGGATGGCTAGCGCCGGGAATAGACAATGCAGACGAGCCAGGTAGAACCGTGGTCGGACAGGAAAAAAGTATTGGACAGCGACCCGACCATTTTTAGTCCGGGCCTTTATTCTAAAGCGATCTGCGTTTCAAACTTGCTGCGATGAACCGAGAAAAAGCTGCGCACGTTGCGCACATTCTTCTGGGCAGTAAAGCATTGGTGCACCAGGGCGTGGTACGCAGGCATATCGCGAACCTGCACAATCAATACAAAGTCCGGACCGCTGGACACGCGATAGACTTGCAGAATACTGGCTTCGTCGGCCACGTTTTTTTCAAACTCCCCATATGCCTCTGCTGACTGCCTGTCCAGCGTGATTTCCACGATGGCCGTCAGTGTGCTGGCAACACGGGCGGGATCCACAATCGCGACCGTCTTCTGTATGACGCCCTGCTCGTAGAGCTGCCGTACCCGCCGCAGCGTCGTCGGCGCCGAGGCGTGCACTTTCTCGGACAGCGCCTGATTGGTCAGACTACTGTCCTTTTGCAGTTGCTGCAGAATCCGTTTATCAAGTTCATCAAGTTCCATTTGCCGCGAGCCACCCCAAAAATGCCGAATATTTCAGCGTCTTTCTGAAATATTATTTCAAATATACTCAGATATGAAATATATCATCATTTAAATTACGTAATGACTGATTCTTTCATTTCTCCATATAAATAGAAATTTCATTTCCTCAATAACGGCGCACAATACGCTATTCCCAATTTGATTAATGGAGCAAATGCATGTGCGGAATTGTTGGCGCTGTTGCGCAACGTGATATCACCCCCGTCCTGGTGGAAGGTCTCAAACGGCTCGAATATCGTGGTTATGACTCATGTGGTGTTGCGGTGC
>JAFAGQ010000224.1 GCA_023422555.1 Pseudomonadota bacterium | reverse complement strand
CCGATATTGGTCAGCGCAACTTCAAGGATCTGGTTGTGGTGTCTCCCGACATTGGTGGTGTGGTTCGTGCCCGCGCGCTGGCCAAGCAGCTGGAAGCCGATCTGGCCATCATCGACAAACGCCGTCCACGCGCCAATGTGTCCGAAGTCATGAACATCATTGGTGAAGTCGACGGCCGTACCTGCATTATTATGGATGATATGGTGGATACCGCCGGCACACTGTGCAAAGCCGCTTCTGCGCTGAAAGAGCGTGGCGCCGGTGCCGTGTATGCCTATTGTACGCACGCCGTGCTGTCTGGCGGCGCCGTAGGCCGCATTGCAGAGTCCGAGCTGGACGAGCTGGTAGTAACCGACACCATTCCGCTGTCAGAAGAAGCGGCTGCATGCCCACGTATTCGTCAGCTGTCCACTGCTTCATTGCTGGGCGAAACCATTCTGCGCATTTCGCATGCAGAATCGGTCAGCTCGCTGTTTGTAGAATAAGAATTTGATCCGTTGCTGGTCGCGGCAACGGGTCGGGTGGTTGAGCCAGCCGGCTCAGCCTTTTTGAAATACCGGAAACGGTATTGTTAAACTGGAGTTTTCCATGAAATTTGAAGCCACCAAGCGTAGCGTTCAGGGATCGAGTGCGAGCCGCCGCCTGCGTCGCGCCGGCCGTGTACCGGCCATTGTTTACGGTGGGAAAGGCGAAGCGCAAAGCGTCGAGCTGGACCACAATGAAATTTTCCACGCACTGCGTAAAGAACCGTTCCACACTTCTGTTCTGGACATGATCCTGGACGGCAAAAAACAGAACGTACTGCTGCGTGCTGTTCAATGGCATGCCTACAAACCGCAAGTACTGCACGTGGATTTTCAACGTGTTAACGCCAACGAAGCGCTCACAACACGTATTCCTTTCCACTTTATCAACGGTGACGAATCTCCTGCCGTCAAACTGCAAAATGCAACCATTTCGCACGTTCTGAACGACATCGAGGTAACCTGCCTGCCTAAAGATCTGCCTCAGTTCATCGAAGTTGATCTGGGCAAAATGGAAGTGAACGACGTACTGCACCTGTCAGACATTACACCACCTGCTGGCGTAGAGTTCCTGACAACAGGCGAAGACAGCCCCGTTCTGGCAACCGCATCTGTTGTAACAGACAGCGTTGAAGAAGACGAAGCAGTTGACGCTGAAGACGCGGCAGAAGGCGAAGACGCTGGCGATGCAGAGAAATCTGACAAACCAGCCGAAGACGACGCCAAGTAAGCCTTGAATGTGTTACCTTGCCGAAGGCGGGGTAGTGCAGGCCGGGTATCCGGCCATGATGTATTTGAATACGCCCCCGCAATGCCATGCATTTCGGGGGTTTGTTTTGCCAGTCTTTTTTGACTCTTGTCTTGTTTTGCGCATGTCGCTTGTCATTAGCAGGGAACGCTCTTCATGGCCTCATTGCCTATCCGTCTGATCGTCGGCCTGGGAAATCCGGGTCAGCAATATGAAGCCACCCGACACAATGCCGGGTTCTGGCTGGCCGATCATTACGCCGATGATCTGAAAACACAGTTCACGCTGGAGTCCGGTTTTTTCGGGCACCTGGCGCGCGCCCGCTTTGACGGAGCCGCCGTCTATCTGCTCAAACCGGCTACATATATGAATCGCTCGGGCCAGTCTGTGGGAGCGGTTGCCCGCTTCTTCAAAATTGAACCTCAGGAGGTTCTGGTGCTGCACGACGAACTGGATCTGTCGCCGGGTGATGTCAAACTGAAAAAAGGGGGCGGACACGCCGGGCACAACGGCCTGCGCGATATCCAGGCTGCGCTGGGAACACCGGATTACTGGCGTCTGCGTCTGGGCATTGGTCACCCTCGCGGACGTGGTCTGGCTCAGGGTGTGGCAGACTATGTCCTGTCCATGCCTTCACGCGAAGATATGCCGCTGATCGACAATGAAATCAACAGTGCGCGGCAGATACTCAAGGCATTGCTGGAAGGCGATTTTGCGGCGGCATCGCGTCAGCTGGCTGCCGCACGGGTAGCCGCACCATGACAGCGCGCAGCACATCGCCGGTGCCGTCGCCGACCCTGCGATCCGACATCGGTGAATTCCTGCGATTCGTACGCCGGCCGCGGTTCACGCCCCGGGTCGCCCAGCGCGGCGGTGGTTCGGGCTGGTTGCGCGACTGGTACCCCAATGTCAGATTCTCACGCATGTTGGCGTGGGTCGGCATGCTGTGGGTAGTGAACCTGTTCGTCCTGGCTCCGCTGGCCCTGAGCGCGGCCGAAAGCAGCGGCGCCCAGCACAGAATCGACCCAGACCATATTCCCTGGCTGATGGCTGTATTGTGGGCACCGCTGGCTGAAGAAATGATGTTCCGTTACAGCCTGCGCTACCCGCGCGCATTGCTGTGGGTATTGCCAGTCATGATGATGGTAGTTTTTTCCGGACCTTCCCTGCTCAGTGGCGCGGCCTTTGTGCTGGTGCTTGCGCTGCTGTCCATCATGCACGCCCGTGGATTCACCAGCAATGAAGAAGCCTTGCCGTGGCGTATCCGCAGGCTTTACGTCCAGTGGTTTCCCTGGATCTTTCATCTGTCGGTCCTGGCCTTCGCCTTCGTTCATCTGAATAACTTCAAACTGAACAATGCACCCTGGTGGCTGCTGCCGGTCATGGTACTTCCACAATGGATGACAGGGCTGGTACTGGCCTGGATGCGTGTTCGTTCCGGCATTGCCACCTCCATGTTGATGCATATGATGTTCAACGGTGGTCCGCTGCTGCTGATCTGGCTGATGCTTTGAACGCAAATGTGATTCGTTGGCGTTGAATCCGGGTGATGATTTGAATTAAGGGGCGGCCCCCGTGGTCAGGTTCATGGCTAGCATGTAAAGGGGGCTCCGTTATTCTTGACTCGCTTACCGCGTTCAACGAGATGTTGGTCGGTCAAATCTGCTGCCTTCCAACATTGCAAAACTCTGTCAAACATGTTGTCCCCCTCGCAACGGACAATTGATAAAACACTCGCCCAATATTAGAATTGAGAGCTATTCTCATTTAGGTTTATTGCTCGACAGACTCGCGGTAAATGCAACAGTCCGCCAGTCTGCTGTTTCACCATGTTGTGGCTTCACCCCAAAGAATTATCGGTTTTCTTCGCCAGCCTGCTGCTGTGCGCCAGCCTTACAGGCTGCAGTCAGACCGGGGCGCTCAAGCCACAAGCCTCCACATCAACGCAGCAAGACGCCTCCACCTCTCAGGCGCAAAGTACTGTCACATCGACAACTCAACGTGTCTACACCACACAGCGGCAGGGCGATTCGTCACGGCAGCCACATGCCGCTACGACAACGCAGCCGGGCAACACTGCGCCTCAAGCGCAAACGCCTGACTCTCTGCCGACATCCCTCTCTGCCATCTATCGGGTAAGTCCGTCAACGCCCGGTCCACTCACGCCGCTCTCATTTGACGAACTGATAGGCGAACTTGCGAATGCCGATGTCATCCTCCTCGGAGAGAAGCATGACGAGCGCCGCCATCATCAGGCACAACTGGCGATTCTGCAGGCTCTTCATCAGCGCAGACAGATTGGCAGCGTGGTGCTGGAGATGCTGCCTTCGTCATCGCAACAGGCATTTCGCCAGGGACAGTTGAACATTCAGACACAGCTGTCGCAATCATCCTCTATCTCGTCATCTGACATCAAGGACACGCTTCATTGGCCCGAGAAATGGGAGTGGCAGCAGTACGCGCCGCTAATCGCCTGGTTATTGCGAAATCACATTCCGATGTATGGGGCCAATCTGAATGACGACGAACTCGCCGTCATTGCCCAGGGCTCCCAGCCGTTGCGGGGAAATGTCTCCATACAACCGCAAGTGCGCAGCAGGATTGCCGATCTGGTACGCAACCATCATGTGAGTTCCGATGCGCAACTTGATGCCATGGTAACCGCACAGCAGTTTCGCGACCGGCGCATGGCTGAGACCCTGGTGAAAAACGCCAAACCCGCCGTTCTTCTGGCCGGCAACGTACATACAGACGGCACGATCGGCGTGCCACTGCACCTTCAGGATTATGGTCAGCATCATGTCGCCTCGGTGATGCTGCTGCGTTCACCTCAAGAGGCCAATACCGCAAGCGCGGATTATTTTTTGATTATTCGGTAGTACATTGTGCGCAAAATTGCATTTGTGATGATGCTTTACGCATCTGCAGGGTTTGCTATGAACAAAACACAGACAGACGATTACGCATGGCTCTCTGACCTGTCGGGCCATCGAGAAGAAATTACACGAATTCTGGAAGACGAGAATCGACGTGTTGAAGCGTATCTCACCGGCGAGCAGGAGCTGGGCAGGACGCTCGAATCAGAAATCGGTACACGTTATAAAAAAGCGGATCGTGAAAAAGACTGGCTGGTGGGCGGCGTCAAATATCGTCAGGTCTCTTCAGGGAAATCTTTGAAACTGGAACGTTTTGATACAGCAAGCAGCAACTGGGTCACCGTTATTGACGCCGCGACGCGTGCGCAGGCAAATGCGACGGGCTTCTATCAAATGCGCACGCCTGTTATCAGCCCCGACAATCGCTATGCACTGCTGCTCGAGGATCGCACTGGTGCGGAAACCAGCGAGATGACAGTATGGGATATTTCCGCCGCGCGCGAAACGGATAAGCCCGTTGCGCAGGTGGTCGGCGACCCTGTCTGGTCACCTGATTCTCAGCGCATCTACTATGTGACGGGTGAAAAGAATCACCCAACATCACAACTGAAAAAGCATACGCTTGCACAGGCCGAAACGACTCACGCTGCAACGTCTCAGGCCGCAGGCACTCAATCATCTGAAACGCATGCTAAAACTTCGCATACTGCAGCAGACAGCGCAACGAACGATGTGATCGTTTTTGATGGTGCAAAACAGGCTGAAGAACTGGCAATAGAGGCCTCGTCTTCCGGCGCCTATCTGATTCTGAACGTGACGAATGCAAATGGCACTGAACAAAGACTGCTGGATCTGAGCAAGCCGGAGTCGACGGTCTTTACACCGCAAGGTCTGCAGGCGGGTGCTGACAATCTGCTTGATCATGCCGATGATGGTTTTTATCTGCGATCCAACCAGGACGGACGCTACGCTCTGTATTTTTCAAAAGAGGCGGCAGGTCCGTGGAAGAACATCCATACACCAGCAGACAAAACCGAGTTCGAAAGTTTTCTGGTTCTGCGCGACTGGGTTGTCGTGAAAGAGCGGGACAACGGCGTTTCCGCAATTCGTTACTGGCGCAAGTCATCACCCGACAACGTCAGAACCATTCCTTTCCCTGACCACAATTACATGGTCTGGATAAATGTTAATATTGATATTAAATATGACAATTGGGATTTTCGCTGCAAAGGGTTATTTAACTGAAGAATACGAGAAAAATCAAAAGGTTGAAAGTGTATTTTTTGTTGATATCAGTGTTGAAATTTTAATTTCACCGATGGCAAATGTGATAGTGAGAGAAGGGCTCTTTCTAGGTGGCATTGTTGCTGATCTTCCCTTGTGATCGTAGATATAAAGGAACATCCTCGGCTTCGAAATTCTTTCTGGCTTTGACTGTATTGCTTCATTGAAAATTTTCAAAACTACTTTGCTATTCATGAAAATAATTTCAATTGAAGCCTTATTCATGACACGAAGCTAATTGACATGTTGGATTTGTGTAGACATCAAGTTTTAGAGATTCATTTTCACACTAAGTTATGCAGGATTAATAATGCTGTTCGAGGATTCAATTAAAAAATTACATGATCAGGCACGTGAGGCCCAACCAATTGCAGATACTGCGAATCGGAATACAGTAGGTAAATCAGGAATAGGAACTGCGCAGCATGCTGATTCACGGCCGAAGCGTTATCAGAATCCTAGCAATAATTACATTGAGGCATTACCGGAAACTCCTTGGTTGTGGACATTACTCTTTGGCGCGATTTATTTGCTTTATCGAGGCTTGGTAATTCCAGCGTTGCTCTATTTGATAATAGTCTTTGGATTTTCGGCATTCTTACCCTTCAATTCCTGGCTTGTTTTTTTGCCTCCTCTAGTCGCAGGAATACTTTTTGCCGTAATAACCGAAGATTTGATAGAGAAGCAGTATCAAAGAAAAGGTTGGAAGCTTGTTGATGAGCAGAGTGAGCAGAGTAATAAGACTGTTGATCTTTCAGTAAGTACGACAGCGGCTTTACCACAGGTGAGTAAAGACGCCGCGGCTTCCATAATCTCTTTATCTGATAATTTGATGTCGCTGGCTAAGTTAAAGAATGAAGGCATTTTGACTGAAGAAGAATTCATGCAGGTTAAGGCGAAATTGCTTCGCGAATTCGCTTGAAGAATGTCTTGTTTACTGCATTAAAATTTCAACAACCATAGTGTTTCTGCGAAGTCCTGTACCTTTTTGCAAGAGATACTCATCCCTTAATCGAAAATAGTGTGCGCTTATCTTCCGAAATAGCCTTTGCGATTCCAAGTTTGCAAAAATTAAGGGCGGTATCACCCATGAAAATACTGTCGATCTGTGGCAAAGTGCGATCTTTAATCGCCCGTTGACAGATACTATCGGCGGTGTCGTAGAAACGCTCAGATATGGAACTCCTCAACTTGACATAAGTGCGTTTTTTCTCGTGGACTTCTACTCTGATGATATTGATGGAAACGAACGCTATTAGGAATAGAGAAAGCAAGAAGGCTGGCAATTTATATGTTTTCATTTTCTAAAAGTCAGTCAATCAGTTTAGTAAAAAAGTAAGTTTTTAATGCTGGAGTAATTGCTCTGTCATTTCACAAAAGTTTTTCGAAGCTTTGTACATACACTTTTCTTGGCTTTGGATGTTTGTGCTCAGCGTGCTTTAGTGATGCAACTGAAAAAGCCAGCACCGCAGATAGGGTATCGGCACAAATCATTTATCTGGTCCCTTTGGTTAAATTTTTTTAGACTTAAATCAGGCGAATTAGGGTGTGCGCGCTCGACCAATAAGTACAGCAGTTTGGTCTCACGCTTAAGCCGTCTTCACAAATAGAGCAAAAGTTGCTTTTGCAAGCGGACAGCATTATTACAAATAAAAGTTACCTTTTGGAGAAAATAGCGGAAGAAGTGGATTTTGATGAATTATTGTTTATCCGAGAGGTTCGCGCTTAACCGCCGCTACACATGTGATTCATCTCTCTCACGTCGATTAGCAAGTGCTGCCTTTTGGCCAATGGGAGATACTGATGCGGATGCAGCGCAATTACAAAACATGCTTAAAAATGAGGCAAAAGGGCAAGCCGGCGACCTAATTGAAACATCGATGACAGCACTTTTTGAACGGGAGAAAGTGCCGGTTACGCGTCCTGACGAAAGTGGCGCTTGGCCATATTCTTGATTAAAGAATTAATGAAAATGGCGCGTAACTGAGCGCGCTGGGCAATTATTTCTGGCGCTACCGACTTACGTGGTGGTATATACATCTTTAATAATGTGATCATATATCGGGAGCTGATTCACTAAATGCTGAAATAATGTGTTTACTGCTCTTTGCGCCATTTCTTCCGCAGGTTTGTCTTGGGTTCGAGCTATTTCGTAGTCTGTAGTTTGTTGTAAAGTTAATTGACTCAATTGTCGCCATTTACCAAGGGTTTGAGTTTTTTTTGCGATGCTTATTTTTCCAGTTTGAGCCGCGCTCAATACGGCATCATATAAACGTGTCCTATTTTGTGATGTTCCAGGTCCGATTACAAACGCGGACGATATCAATCCTTCTCCTCGGTCTTTCACCTCGATTAAAAGAACTGCGCCGCTTTCAACCCAGCTATGGTCATCACCGCAAAAATTGGGTAAGGAAAGCCATTCAGCAACACCCAACCGCAAAATCCGTTGGGTGGATGTTTGGGCTACCAAAGTCAATCCCGTTGTTGCCTTTATTTCGTTTTGGCGTGCCAATATTTTTTGGCTTATCATTTGGAGGATTTCCGACTGATAGTCGGGGCGATATTCGTATAAAAACTCGAGTGCAGCGCTGTGCTTTGCCCAGATCCTTCGAGCAACTTCTGCAAGTCTAGGGTCTTCCAATAAATGTCTCCTGATCATCGATGTGTAGTCATGAAAAAGGTCCACCGCTCTGCCTGACGCATTCGTGCTCATTATCGCTGCTTCAAATTTATCAATCAAATCGGAAAGCGACATCGGTAACCAATGATCCTGATTACTTTGGCTTGGTTCCATACCATCCAAAGTCAAAAACACGAAACCTCGTTCCCATTTGTCCTTCGAATATGTGTGCTCGACATACTCACGATATTTTGAAAGTTGATGCCCACTTTCAGGAGCGTCTATTTTGAGTTCGACAGCTAGCACGATTCCTTTTAGATTACGAGTATCAGGATGTGCAGGTATCTCAATCAGTAAATCAATGTTATTGCGCTCGCGCACAATTGTGGCATCTGAGACGTCCATAAAGTGGACATCAAGAGCACTAAAACCTAAGCGTCTGTCAGCGGCAACTGTCGAAATAAATGATTTCAGCAGTATGTCGCCAAATTCATGAGTAGCGTTAGGGTTTAGCAAAAAAGCTAAGAAATTGGCATGTCGAATTTCTTGTCGAACCATGCCAATTGCCTCAAAGGGGCAAAATACTCTTTGATTCGCCTCAATCAAAGCGAAGTCCGCACTGCCAGAGCCCAGTATTAATTCTTCAATGCTATTAAGAATTTTTGTAGAGGAACCGGGCGGCGCTGTGCTGGTTGACATGGGATTTGATTGTATTTAGAGGAGTTACTTATGTGAGGGAAATGCGATAGTACCTGTATTCTAGCTGTGGCGTAATAAATTGTCATCGATGTCCCTGCTGGTGCCGAATGCCTTCACCAATGCAAAGGCCGCAACGCACTTTGTCCCTGATCATTCTTGCGGTTGAGGGCGTCAATCAGTGAAGAAAAGCACCAGACAAGGTTACAATCATTTCTTTCGAAAATCGCACAAAATCGCTAATAATGTGCCGATTTTAGGTTTAATTTTGACCTGAAACTCATACTAAACATACGCCAAAAATGCCCATCGGATGTTTCGATGATGGAAATGGATCGTATGTGCTTGTTATCTAAGGAAATTCAATGGCTCTTCAATGTGGGATTGTCGGACTGCCCAACGTGGGCAAATCCACGCTCTTTAACGCCCTGACCAAAGCGGGCATTGCTGCGGAAAACTATCCTTTCTGCACGATTGAACCCAATGTTGGTATCGTCGAAGTGCCGGACGAACGTCTGGATAAACTGGCAGAGATCGTCAAACCTGAGCGCATTCTGCCTGCAACCGTCGAATTCGTGGATATCGCGGGTCTGGTCGCCGGAGCTTCTAAAGGTGAGGGCCTGGGAAACCAGTTTCTGGCCAATATTCGCGAAACCGACGCTGTGGTACACGTTGTCCGCTGTTTTGAAGATGAAAACGTGATCCACGTAGCCGGGCAGGTCAACCCGATTTCGGACATCGAAGTCATCAATACCGAGCTGGCGCTGGCGGATCTGGCGACAGCAGAAAAAGCCCTGCTGCGTGCCCAGAAGACCGGACGGGCAGGTGACAAGGACGCCCAGAAACTGGCCGCTCTGCTGGAAAAAATCGTTCCGGTTCTGAACGAAGCCAAAACCATCCGCTCCATGGGACTGGATAAAGACGATCAGGCCTTGATCAAGTCTTTCGGTTTCATTACCGCCAAACCGGCCATGTATGTGGCGAACGTGCGAGAAGACGGCTTTACTGACAATCCGCATCTGACTGCCGTGCAGGAATTTGCGGCCAAGGAAAATGCCCCCGTTGTCGCCGTATGTGCGGCCATCGAGGCCGAAATTGCGGATCTGGACGACGAAGACAAACAAGTCTTCTTGGAAGATATGGGCATGGAGGAACCCGGCCTGAACCGGGTTATTCGTGCGGCCTTCCGTCTGCTGGGATTGCAGACTTACTTCACGGCAGGCGTCAAGGAAGTGCGCGCCTGGACAATTCATATCGGCGACACGGCACCCAAAGCGGCGGGCGTCATCCATACGGATTTTGAACGCGGCTTTATTCGCGCACAAACCATTGCCTACGAAGATTTCCTCACGCACAAAGGTGAGCAGGGCGCCAAGGAAGCCGGCAAAATGCGTGCCGAAGGCAAGGAATATGTGGTCAAGGACGGCGACGTTTTAAATTTCTTGTTCAACGTTTGACGAGTGTTGACGGATTCCGAAGAGCGCCATAACTTTTACCGAATCCTGCGGGACGGCTAGCAGGGCTTGTTGATCTGACTGACCCGTTTTCACTCAACGGCGGTACTCATGTTCAACTGTTGGGCGCCGGGAATGGGGTAAACAATGAAGTAAATGGGGTAATGATGAAATCATTACCCTTTTTCGATTGGCTTCGCTCATTTCCTTGCGGCTCACTTCGCATGCTGCCATCCTCTTTCGCGCGGCGTGCTCATTGCCAGACTTCAGCCAGATTCGATGAATGTTTGATATTATCAACCACATCGAATCTGTGTTAATTTTGAGTGTATGGACAACGAAATCATCGATCTTCTCAGCACGGTTGCCAGCAGCTTTCAGACGCGAATGAAGGAGCAAATTTCTTCAAACAACGCTGGCCCTGCTATTTTTCAGGCACGACTCATCAATCTTATTGGTCGTCATGACGGCATATCACAACTGACATTAGGTTCAATGACGGAAAGGGACAAAGGTCAGATTGCCCGCGCTATCAACGAACTGGAAGCTGCCGGGTTTGTGACCCGGATTCTCAACCCGGCCGACAAACGTTCAAAATGCCTCACTCTGACATCTGCCGGCAGGAAGATGCATCGTCAGCTCAAGGACATGCGAGCTCACCTCGCAGCAGATGCATTGAGTACACTCACAGAAAAAGAAAAACAAGCCTTCCAGGCCACTCTTCAGAAGATAGCAACGAAGCTTCACCCTCAGAACTAGGCAAACGTCCCTCCATTCAGCAAGTCATTAGGTTGACTTTATCAACCAATAAGTCTACAATGGTGGTTTGCTGAAAGGACGAATAATGGACAATGTGACGCGCAAGAAACTGAAAATGATTCATTTGGGAATTCAATTTCTCATCGCAGTCATTCTCAGTCTGGTAATGACGATTATCAATTTCGGTTTCAAAGAAGCGTTCTTCTACAACTGGGGTAAAAGCTTCGTGGTGGCTTTTCTCATTATTCCTCTGGCATTGCGACTCATCCCCATTGTCGCCAAAGGCGTCATTAGTGTCATTGGCAATTGCCCGTTGATTATTCTTCGCAGTCTTGTTTCCGTATGTGTTGCTGCCCTGATGGAAGGGATTGTTTCCTTTGCCGTCACCTTTGCGCAGTACGGCTTTGATATTGGGTGGCCAATGATGTGGGCAAATACCTTCGTCAAAGCCCTTCCGGTGGGGCTGCTTATTGGTTTCACAATGACCTTTATTGTTCATCCGCGTCTGCATAAAATGGCCGTACAGACCCATTGATCAGAAGAAGAATCACGAAATGTCATCGTGATTGTGATATCAGGCGGATTCCTTTACTCATCAGAAACGGAAAAAGTCGGGAAGCGCAGGTGGCTCGGTAACAAGTGCAATTTTTTCCGGGCGTGAAAATCGCACAGGCAGGCGCATCCCAGGTTTGTAATAGTTTTTGCCTTCGCTAGTCATGCTCTGCCTCATATTGCTCTCAAACAATACCGTATTCTCGCCTGCAACATATACGGCAAGGTGCAGGCGTACCCACAGATCATCTGTGTTATCACTATCGTAATACTCAGGTGCGGTAAGTATGACCCCTTCACCAACTTCCCCCTGAGAGATTATCCGCTGCGCGGTTGCCTGGTTCTCAGAAGTGTTCAGAATAAAGAAGAAAACTCCAGCCAGCATCAGAGCAACGCCAATCTTGTAGGCTAACGTGCTGGTTGGGATAGATATCAGCTCCGTGATGGATGTCGCGAAGGACAGCACCAGGCACAGTAAACCGCCAATGAAAAAGACGATGGTTAGGGTGCGATATGGTCTGTGGGATAAGGAAAATGTTCGCAAGAAATTAAGAGTCCGGATTATTTTCTTTTACGATGCTGCAGCTGTCTTGATGACTATACCGACAAATCAATATTTCATCCATTGTCAACGAGGATTGAATTTTGACCCCTTGGAGGTGTGGACTATAAGTTGGGTTGATTATTCTGCAATTGCAAGATGTTGGCGATATCTTGCTGGACTCCTTTCGTCGAGCGAGAGCTAGATACGATGCTGTTATTACTGGCGGATATATGAGTCCACTCCTGCATGAACTGTTCAGGCGTTGTATCAAGCCAGTACATAAATTCCCATTTTTGCCAATTTAGCTATTTTGGTTATAATTGATCAACATGGATTAACTTGGGAGTTAAAGATGTCCTCTAATGCAATAGCTACGGGTATATTCGGTCGTATGCCTATGCAACGCACAACGAAAATCCCTTCTCAATTTCGGAAAAGAGCACACATCGGCGCAAATCCGCAGTTTCAGACCATCGTTATCAACAAGGACGTCATTCATGGACACAAAAGCATTTCTTCCAGTGCAATTGATTATCAGCATGATGAAGATATGGGTACCAGCATCGTTGCGTTTGTAGATAAATTCAAATTAGGGTCGAAAGGGTCTAAGGACTTGGATTTCGCTTCAGCCTCTGAAGTTAAAAACAAATGGAACGCAGTAATGAAATCGGTAGTAAAGAATGGATTTTTCACGATCAGGAATCATAATGAGCCTCAAGTGGTCATGATGCCAGCGGAAAATTTCGACAGTTTAGTAGAGGCAATAGTGCACGAAAGGTCACGCATCGTTGACCGTGATGCGGCATTCTTACGGGAGCTAAACGAAAAGTTTGAGCGCGAATTCTCAGAACTACAAGATTCTGCACATCATGGCCAGGTTGAAAATTTACTAGATGCTTTTGGTAAATTCACTAAACCAACAAAATTGGGCCCGGTAAGATAATGCGGACAAAGCCGATAATTATCGTTTTAGCAGGTGTTAATGGCGCTGGAAAGTCCTCTGTATTTGGCCCTCTTTTAAACTATTACGGGATTTCAACATGGTACAACCCCGATCGATACGCCTCGAAGCTTAAAGAAAGATATTCTGAAACCGAAGCCAATAGTCTCGCGTGGGAGTTTGGATTCGAGAAATTCAAGTCCAAGGTTAAAGCAGGTCAAAATTTTGCGTTCGAAACAACATTGGGCGGACGAACCTATACAGATGAGCTCATCAAAGCAACGAGTACCCATGATGTCAACATTCTATATTGCGGATTGGAATCGCCAGAGCTGTATATTACTCGCGTTGCTGAGAGAGTGCGATTAGGTGGCCATGCCATTCCCGAAGAGAAGATTCGGGAGCGCTGGATTAAGTCGCCTTTGAACTTGATCAGGCTTTTACCATATATTCATGCTCTACAAGTTTTTGATAATTCTGCTTTGAGCGTTGATCAAATGATTGAGCAGCCTCAACGCGTTTTGTATATTAGAGACAAAAAAATTCGATTTCCAAATGTTGAAAACAAAGAAGAATTAGCACTAACTCCCGGTTGGGCGAAGCCTATTGTTATGGCGGCTATTGACTTGTATGGGCCGATTGCGCGAGTGTAATAATGGCAGCGGCACGTATACCAGCACGCAGTGATCCGGCAAACCGCCGGTTATTGCGCCGAATCGCAATCGGACGAATCTGCTGTTTGATATGGCTATTATAGGTTGGTAATTGTCCATCGTTCAGATAGCGCGTCAGAACTATCCAGCGTTTCAGCCTGTAGTCCAGCGCTTTTGCGGTGGCAGAGCCGGCCGGTACTTGCGCTCGTTGGGCAAGCATCCACGCATGTAAGGCGTGCGCCAGAGGAATTACCTGCGTCTGACGCACCCGTTTGCGATCCTCATTGCTAAGGTCTTTGATCTGGCGCTCTATAGCGTAGAGCTGATCGATTTAATGCAAGGCCTGCACCATCCGGTCGAATTTACCTACTCAAATTTCAATCACCATTTGTGATCGTTTAATCATGAAATTCTATTGTAAATGCATATTTATCAAATGCTAGTATAGGGCACATGGTGGCGTTCGCAGAACATACAGATATCCGAACTTCATACAAAGAAGGCAAATCACATGTGCAATACATAGGAGGGCACATGACCCATCTGTAAGGACGCTGCATGGTGCGCTGACTTCAGCGAACTGATCGTCACAACAAAAATTTGAAGTCAGAATCAACAATAAAGACAGGAGACAAACCTAATGAAGATGCTCTATCGGCGCAATTTGATAAAGGCAGGCGTACTGGCAAGCCTGGGACTGCTTATGACACCTGTCATGGCACAAACAACAGGCACCTTGCCTGCAGGTCCCATTACGTTGGTCGTGCCATTTGCCGCAGGCGGGGCAACGGACATCGTTTCGCGCCTGATCGCCCAGAAGCTGGGAGAGAAACTATCCCGTACGGTTGTCGTGGAGAATCTGGGCGGCGGCGGTGGATCCATTGGTGCCGCCAAGGTCGCTCGCGCTGCACCGGACGGGCGCACATTATTGATGGGAACCATTGCGACTCATGTCATTAATCCCCTGACTATGCCAAAACTGGCGTACAACGCCCAACAGGATTTTACGCCTGTCTCTTTGATTGCAACGGTACCCAATGTGTTGCTGGTCAACGATAAGGTGAAGGCAAAGGATGTCAAACAATTGCTGGACTTGCTGAAGGCGCAACCAGATAAATACAGTTTTGGTTCTTCTGGTGTAGGGACACCGCCGCATCTTTCGGGTGAGCTGCTGAAAGCGCAGACGGGAGTGAAAATGACGCACATCCCTTACAAGGGCGGTGGTCCGGCAATGACGGATCTCATTGCCGGTCAGATTCCCATACTATTCGATGTGCTGTCTGGCGCCGCCTCCCATATTCGGGCAGGATCGGTCAGAGCATTGGCTGTCACGACACGTGAACGCGTGGCATCTTTTCCTGATATTCCTACGATGGCTGAATCCGGCGTCCCTGATTACGATACCTGGACCTGGAATGCCATTTTCGGACCGGCAAAGATGTCTCCCGCAGTGGTCAATAGTCTGAGCAGTGCACTGCAGGCGGTAGTCAAAGAACCGGACGTGCAGGCAAGACTCAAAGAACTGAGCGCCACGCCCGTAGGTTCGACGCCAGACGAACTGGATACGCTGGTGAAAACAGAGACCACCAAGTGGGAGAAGGTTATCAAGTCCATGGGTGGATTGAAAAGTAATTGAACTAAGTGCTGGAACGTCGGAGACATAACGTGGCAGATACGTCAATATCAGAACAAAAGAAATCATGGAGCCTTTCCTGGTATCGGGAAATGACGCCTTCAGGAAAGAAAGCATTCAAGGCATCGTTTGGCGGGTGGGCGATCGACGCATTTGACTTTATGGTATTCAGCTTTGTGATCAGCACCCTGATATCCCTTTGGGGAATTGATCGCGGCCAGGCGGGGCTGCTTGGTACGGTAACGCTGCTTTTCTCGTCGATTGGCGGCTGGGCCGCCGGTATTCTGGCTGACAAGTATGGACGAGCGAAGATACTGCAGGCGACCATCATATGGTTTACGGTTTGCACCGTGGCCATTGGTTTCGCGCAGAATTTCGAACAGGTCTTTGTTTTGAGAGCGCTGCAGGGTCTTGGGTTCGGCGGAGAGTGGGCGGTTGGCGCAGTGCTTATCGGCGAAATTGTGTCTGGCAAAGACCGGGGTAAAGCCGTCGGTGTCGTACAAAGTGGCTGGGCCATTGGTTGGGGCGCTGCCGCCATTTTATATAGCGTTATGTTTATGCTGCTTCCAGAGGCATTGGCCTGGCGTGCATTATTCTGGATTGGCGCCTTGCCTGCTTTGCTGGTTTTCTATATCCGCAAACATGTTTCTGAACCGGAGATTTTCACAAAGCAAAAAGAGAAACAGGCTTTGTTGCCGCAAGAAAAATCCGCCGCGTTTGCGATATTTTCTCCTGGCCTGTTGAAGACCACAATTTTGGCTTCGATTTTATGTATTGGGATGCAGGGTGGCTATTATGCAATTTCGACATGGCTGCCAACCTATCTGAAAGTGGAGCGGCACTTATCCGTGTTGAATACGAGTGGCTATTTGCTGGTCATCGTAGCGGGTTCTTTCGCCGGCTATGTCGGTGGGGCGTACCTGGCTGATTTTTGGGGGCGCAGAAAAAATTTCATTATCTTCTCTGCGCTCTCGGTTCTTTGTATCTACTTATATCTTCGTTTGCCATTGAACAATACGCAAATGTTGATTCTCGGATTCCCGCTAGGATTTTCCGCTTGTGGTGTCTTCAGCGGCATTGGTGCCTATCTGACGGAGCTGTATCCCTCGGCCAATCGGGCAAATGGACAAAGTTTTACCTACAATTTTGGCAGGGGAATCGGCGCATTGTTCCCGGTGCTGGTTGGATGGTTAAGTGAATCCATCAATCTGTCAAACGCCATCTTTATTTTTGGTGCCTCTGCTTATGGAGCGGTGTTTATTATGAGTCTGCTCTTGCCGGAAACCAGAGGAAAGCATCTGGAATAGAAAAGAAAATCACGACCGAAATTGCCAGCGCTATGACGCTGGCATTTATTCTCCCGATTGGCACTCTACGTTGCAGGATACTATCGCAATACAAACGGATTGCCCGTGACCGCACCACTGTTGATCCAGACACTTTTGGTTTGCAGAAATTCGTTGATGGCACTCATGCCGTTTTCTCTGCCAACGCCTGAATCTTTATAGCCGCCAAACGGTGCCATAAAGCTCA